>CAZTJP010000264.1:0-3527 GCA_964613895.1 uncultured Thiotrichales bacterium
CGCTCCACAAGGCCTGCTGCTGGTGCGCAGGGCTTGAGGCCAGAATGCAGTCGTTATCCAGACTTCTGGCATTCCCTTCGGTTTTACTTGGGTTTGATGGAAGCGTGAATGAGCCGTGGCAGTGGTGGCTGGACTGTTCAAGGGATGCTTCGGGTCGTTTCGCAAGTGGCGGCCGAATCTTTGCCAAGACCACCGTGACAATAGTCCACTCCGGATCCACCGTTCAGCAGGTCGGATCCATCGCCACCACGCAACTCATCCTGCCCGTCGCTGCCCTCGAGTTGATCGTTGCCACGTTCGCCACGCAGATTGTCGTCACCTTCGTCGCCCCGAAGCAGGTCGTTACCCGCGCCACCGAACAGGATGTCATCGCCTGCATCGCCATACAGATAATCGTTACCCTCATCACCGAACAGTGTGTCGTCACCCTTGCCGCCGCAGATGATGTCGTGCCCGCCAAAGCCGTAGATCACATCATTACCGCCAAAGCCATGAATGACGTCATCGCCTGGCGTGCCATAGATCACATCACCCTGATCCGTGCCCTTGATGGTGACCAGTTCGTCATGGCAGACATCGGCAGATCCAAGGCGGTCATGGATGAATACGTCAGCGGCACGATTTTCATCGGTTGTGACCAGATTGTTGGCAAAAGAGTGGAAAGCGACATAGCGACCACTGCCGCTGACGGTGGCAAAGAAGCTGCCGCGATTCCCTTCTGCGCCCAGATCGCTGAGGCTGACGCGGCGGATCGTTTCACTGGCAGTGCGGTAGAGAAACACGTCGCTGAGATGATTGCGGTCGTTTTGCACCAGGTTGTCCGCATCGGATTCGAATGCCACATAGCGGCCACTACTGTCGATCGATGGATACCGACTGCGGCGATTGCTCTCACCCCCATCGAGCGCAATGGAAACACGGCGGGTGGTCTTGAGCTGGCGGTCGCGCAGGAATACGTCGGTGACACCATTGTTATCACCATCGATCAGATTGTCGGCACGAGAATGAAAAACAACGAACCGGCCATTGCCACTGATGGCGGGTGCCTGACTGGCACCATTGCCCTCTTGCCCATCGGTACTGACACTGACCCGTTCAGTGATGCCAGTCACCCGATCACGAACGAATATATCAGGCTGATCGTTACTGTCGTTCTCCACCAGATTATCGGCTCTCGATTCGAACGCGACGTAACGGCCGTCACTGCTGATCGATGGTGCCGTGCTGGCTGCATTGGCTTCACCATGCGGGCCGATGCTGAGTCGAAAGGTCTGTTCAAGCGTCCGGTCACGCAAGAAGATGTCCATCGCCTGATTGTGATCACCGGCCACGAGATTGTCGGCCACGGAACGAAAGACAACAAAACGGCCATCGTCACTGATGGCAGGGTCGTAGCTGTTGCCATTGGACTCGCCCGCCACACCCAGGCTGATGCGTTCGGTCACTTGCCGGACACGATCGCGCACGAAAATATCGATACGGTCGTTGTCGTCGCCGCTGACCAGGTTGGAAGCCGCCGACTCGAAGACCACCCAACGCCCATTGGCGCTGATCGCCGGGTTGGTGCTGCGGCCATTCGCCTCTTGTCCAAGCGGGCCGACGCTGATCCGCTCGGTAATACCGAGTTGACGATCACGCAGGAAGATGTCGGTGATTTGGTTGCTGTCGCCGTCAACCAGATTGTCGGCAGTGGAAGCGAACACCACATAACGCCCATCTGCCGACAGTGCCGGTGCAAAGCTGCCGCGAATACCTTCCTCGTCAGTCGTCGAGAGACTGACGCGGGACAATGTGCCTGCAAACACACCAACCAGTGGTAAGCCAGCCAGCAACAATCCGGCAAGCCTGTTCAGAAATACAGTCCGGTTGATCTTCACCATCGTTTCACTCCATCTACCGCCTCATGCAGCGGTGTCGAAAATTTCCGCCCGGCAACTACCCTGTTGCCTGATCCCCGTCGATACGGGATGCGGCGCATCATGTCAAACTCGTGCAGACATGTCGATTCCCATTGCTTGCACTCCCTCCACCCTTGCATTATCGTCGCTTTCCCACTCATGACACAGTCCATTCACATCATCGGCAGCGCGAGGCTTGGGGGCGCGGAGAGTTTTTTCATGCGCCTGGTCATGGCGCTCAACAGCGCAGGCCACCGCGCAGTGGCTGTCAGCCGTCCCCGAAGCCTGGTTGCAGGCGCCATCGGCAAACAGACGCCACAAACCCACATCGCGATGAAAAACCAGTTCGATTTCGTATCGCGCTACCGCATCGCGCAGCTGATCCGGCGTGAACAGCCTGCCATCGTCCAGACCTATATGACACGCGCCACCATGCTGACCCACATCAAACCCGGCCGTGGCGTCTGTCATATTGCCCGGCTGGGTGGCTACTACAAGGTCAAGCGCTTTGCCCATGCACACGCCTGGATCGGCAACACTCATGGTATCTGTGACTATCTCATCCGTGAAGGCCTGCCGGCCCAACGGGTTTTCTATATCGGTAACTTCGTCCCCGCCGTGCATCCAACCAGCCAGACGCAACGCCAACAGCTTCGCCACGACCTCGGCATCCCCGACGATGCCTGGATCCTCACAGCCGCCGGCCGCTTCGTCCATAAAAAAGGCTTCGACACACTGCTCGCCGCCTGGGAAAGACTCGACGGACAAACCGCCGGACGACCGCTGCATCTGATCCTCATCGGCGACGGACCCGAACGACAAAACCTGCAACGACAAGCGGCAAAACTCAAACACGCCCACCGAATCCACTGGCTTGGCTGGCAGACCGATCCCGGCCCGTGGCTGAGCCTTGCCGATCTACACATCTGCCCCTCCCGGCATGAACCACTCGGCAATGTCATTCTCGAAGGCTGGGCCTGGCACAAAGCCGTCATCTCCACCGAAACCGATGGCGGACGGGAACTCATCCAGTCCGGCGAAAACGGCGTACTCATTCCCGTAGCCGACCCCAAGGCAATGAGCCATGCCATTCGTCGCTGCCTGGAGAACGAAGACCTACGCACGCAGCTTGCAGCAGCCGGTCATCGCACCGCCGCAAGCCAGTTCAGCCAGGCAAAAATTCTCGATGACTACCTGGCGCTCTATCGGCAACTGTCCACCTGACACCCGCAAGCATGAGTACGAAAACACTTCTCATCGTGATCCCAGTCACCTTGTTCTTCGTCTGGCAACTCCTGCCACTGATACACGCCCGACGAATGCGGGGCCGCACCGCGCCAAAACCCGAACGACTATCCCCGGACACACCCGACCGATTGCTCTACTATTTCTGGAGCAAACACTGCGGCATGTGCAAATCCATGACCCCCATCATCCAACAACTCGCCCGCGAACGAAACGACATCATCGCAATCGACATTAATGACAACATGCAGCTGGCCCGCCAATTCCATGTCAAAGCAACCCCGACCCTGGTACTGGTCAACAACAACAAAATCGAGAAAGTACTGCTCGGCGCAAAATCACGCAAAAAAATCCTCTCGCTACTGCAATGAATCCGCTAGCCCG
>CAZTJP010000265.1:0-3527 GCA_964613895.1 uncultured Thiotrichales bacterium
CGATGACACGGTCGCCATGCGACATCCACACATCCAGCAAGCCGTAACCTTCGGGAGAAGTTTCGTCTTCGATATCCACCAGCAAGCGGGTATGACCACGTGCACGCACTTGCGCATAGCCGTATTCCTGATGATCGGCTGTCTCGACCTTGCCACCCAATTGGGCCGCCAGCGTTTGCATGCCGTAGCAGATACCGAACAGCGGCACACCCAGATCAAATACGACCGGTGGCGCTGTCGGTGGATCGCCTTCGATCACCGACTCCGGCCCACCCGACAGGATGATGCCCTTGGGGTGGAAATTCTCAATATGGTGAGCCTCGACATCCCACGGAAAGATTTCGCAGTAGACGCCGATCTCGCGAACCCGCCTGGCGATTAGCTGGGTGTATTGGGAGCCAAAGTCCAGGATCAGGATACGGTCGGAATGGATATCGGAGCGCGCCATCAATCGATCCGGTAGTTCGGGGCTTCCTTGGTGATACTCACATCATGCACATGGCTTTCACGCATGCCGGCCGATGTCACCCGAATGAACTCCGGTTTGGTACGCATTTCCTCGATATTCGCCGCGCCCACATAGCCCATGCTGGCGCGAATACCACCGATGAGCTGGTGGATGATGGCCGACAGTGCGCCCTTGTAAGGCACCCGGCCTTCGATACCCTCGGGCACCAGTTTTTCGGCATTCCCTTCGTTCTCCTGGAAATAGCGATCACTGGAACCCTCGGCCATGGCACCCAGCGATCCCATGCCCCGATAGGACTTGTAGGAACGCCCCTGATAGAGTTCGATCTCACCAGGCGCTTCCTCGGTACCGGCAAACATACTGCCGAGCATGATCGACCAGGCGCCGGCCACCAACGCCTTGGCCGCATCGCCGGAAAAGCGGATACCACCATCGGCGATCAGCGGGATACCCGTACCTTCCAGCGCCTGGGCCACGTTGTCGACAGCGGTGATCTGGGGCACGCCAACGCCCGCCACGATCCGGGTGGTGCAGATCGAACCCGGCCCGATACCGACCTTGACGCCATCGACACCCGCATCGGCCAACGCTTTGGCGGCCGCTGCCGAAGCAATATTACCGCCGATCACTTGCAGATCAGGGTAGTTCTCCTTGGTCCAGCGCACCCGGTCGAGCACCCCTTGCGAATGTCCGTGGGCGGTGTCGATGACCACGACATCGACGCCCGCTTCCACCAACGCCGCAATTCGTTCCTCGGTACCGGCACCGACACCCACTGCCGCGCCAACCCGCAAACGCCCGTGCGCATCCTTGCAGGCATTCGGATAATCAGTGGATTTCTGGATATCCTTGACGGTGATCATGCCGCGCAACTGGAAGTCATCGTTGACCACCAACACCTTTTCGATTCGGTGTTTGTGCAACAGTTGCAGCACCTTGTCGCGGTGCTCGCCTTCCTTGACCGTCACCAACCGTTCCTTGGGTGTCATGATGTTGGATACCGGATCGTCCGGCCGGGTCTCGAAACGCATGTCCCGGCTGGTGACGATACCCACCAGTTCCTCACCTTCGACCACCGGCAGCCCGGAGATGTTGTGCGCCCGGCGAATCTCCATGGCCTCACGGATCGACTGATTGGGCGATACCGTCAACGGCTCGAGAATGATCCCCGCCTCATGCTTCTTGACGCGGCGGACCTCATTGGCCTGCGCTTGGGCCGACATATTCTTGTGGATGATGCCGATGCCGCCCTCCTGCGCCATGGCGATCGCCAGGCGGGCTTCGGTCACCGTATCCATCGCGGCGGAGATCAAGGGAATGTTGAGCGTGATGTCACGAGTCAGCCTGGTCGTCAAATCGACATCTCTGGGCAAAACCGTGGAGTGGGCCGGCATCAACAGTACATCATCAAAGGTCAGTGCTTCCTGGGCTATACGCATGTCTTGTTTTCTGGACTCGGTCAATGAGGCCCGGATTGTATACCTTTTGGGGGGGTAAATGTACCGTTCAGCAGCCTTTATTTTAAAGTGAGTATTGTTCACAGAATAAAAATAAACTCCATATAACTCAGTACATTATATTATTTATATAGAATCAACTTTAAGTATTTGGGCTGCAAGTGATTGACTCGGCCCACCGATCGGGCTTGAATGCCGTCATGATTTTCCCCGGCACGGCCCCGTGAACGACATCGACAGCGAGCGGATCTATCAAGTCTCCACCCTCAACCGACTGGTGCGCGGCATGCTCGAGAACCGTTTCAGCCGCATTCGCGTCGAAGGTGAGATCGCCAGCCTGGCGCGGCCCGCCTCCGGACATCTCTATTTTTCACTCAAGGACGGTCAGGCCCAGATCCGCTGCGCCATGTTCCGCAACCGCAGCCTCGGCATGCGCTTCAAACCGGCCAATGGCGTGCAGGTGATCGCCACTGGCAAACTCAGCCTGTACGAGGCCCGTGGCGACTACCAGTTGATCGTCGAAGCGCTGGAACCCGAAGGCGAAGGCGCCTTGCAACGCGCCTTCGAAGCGCTCAAGGCCCAGTTGACGAAAGAAGGCCTGTTCGATCCGGCGCACAAGCAAACCATTCCCGTTCCGCCCCGCCAACTGGCCATCATCACCTCGCCCACCGGCGCCGCCATTCGCGACATATTACATGTAATCGAACGGCGCTATCCGCTGCTGTCGATCCTGCTCTACCCGGTGCCCGTACAAGGTGAACAGGCGGCGCCGGCGATCTGCAAGGCGCTGGCCCGTGCCGATGCCAATCCGGAAGTCGATTTGATTCTGCTGACGCGCGGTGGCGGCTCGATCGAGGACCTGTGGGCCTTCAATGAAGAAGCCGTGGCGCGCGCCATTTTCCAGTGCCACACACCGGTCATCAGCGGCGTCGGTCATGAGATTGATTTCACCATCGCCGATTTCGTCGCCGACCAGCGCGCGCCCACGCCATCCGCCGCCGCAGAAACCCTCACGCCCGATGGCGAAGCCATTCTGCGCGCCTTGCACAACACCCAGCGTCGACTGTTGACATTGCAGCGACAACGTTTGGCCGAAAAACGGCAACAATGCCAGTGGCTGGCCGGTCGTTTGCAACAACAGCATCCCCTGCGTCTGCTGCAGCAAAAGGCGCAACGTCTGGATGAACTCGAGCGGCGCCAGCAAAATGCCATCCGCCATGCCTTGCTCAACCGCCGCCATCGACTGGAAGGCCTGCGCCGACGACTGGCTGCCCATTCGCCCGGCACCATGCTGGAAAACCGACGCCTGCGCCTGCAACAGATGCACAACCGACTGGCCGAGGCCCGGCGCCGTCAGCAACTCGACCGGCACGCCCGGCTGCAACGAATACAAGCACAGCTCGCGCTGCTCAACCCGCTGGCCACCTTGCAACGGGGTTATGCCATCATTCGCGACCCGGCCAGCGGCGCGGTGATCACCTCGACAGCCAGCCTGAAACCCGGCCAGGCCATCCAGGGATTACTGGCGGATGGCGATTTCGATGGCCGAATCGACCAGATCCACCCCAAGCCGCCAACCGCATCATGAGCGTCGGACGCAG
>CAZTJP010000266.1:0-3497 GCA_964613895.1 uncultured Thiotrichales bacterium
GAGGCGCTGACAGAGTCGATATGGAGGAATTTCCCCGAATCAAACGGCTTCCCCCCTATGTTTTCAATATCGTCAACGAGCTGAAGGCGGCGGCGCGGGCGCGCGGCGAGGACATCGTCGATTTCGGTATGGGCAACCCGGATCAGCCGACACCGAAGCACATTGTCGATAAGTTGACCGAGGCGGCACAGCGCGGCGATACCCACCGTTATTCGTTGTCACGGGGTATTCCACGGCTGCGCAAGGCGATTTCGGGCTGGTACAAGCGCAAGTTCGATGTCGATATCGATCCGGAGACCGAGGCGATCGTCACCATTGGTTCCAAGGAGGGGCTGGCGCATTTGGCGCTGGCGACGCTGGGGCCGGGTGATGCGGTGCTGGTGCCCAATCCGGCCTATCCGATCCACCCATATGGGTGTGTGATCGCGGGGGCTGATATCCGCCATGTGCCGATGACGCCGGATACCGATTTCTTTGCCGAGTTGACGCGCGCCATCACCGATATCTGGCCGCGGCCGAAGATGCTGATCCTCAATTTTCCCGGCAATCCGACGACCCAGTGCGTGGATCTCGAGTTCTTCGAGAAGGTCATCGAGATCGCCCGCGAACATGGCATGTGGGTGGTGCATGACATCGCCTATGCCGAGATCGTGTTCGACGGGTATGTCGCGCCTTCGATCCTGCAGGTGCCGGGGGCCAAGGATATTGCGGTGGAATTCTATTCACTGTCCAAGAGCTACAACATGCCGGGTTGGCGGGTCGGTTTCATGTGTGGTAATCCGGTGCTGGTCAATGCGCTGGCGCGGATGAAGTCATACCTCGATTACGGCATGTTCACACCTATCCAGGTCGCTTCGATTCTGGCGCTGGAGGGCGATCAGTCCTGTGTCGAGGATATCCGCAAGATGTATCAGTGTCGCCGGGATGTGCTCTGCGATGGCCTCAACAGCATGGGCTGGACGGTGGAGAAGCCCAAGGCCACGATGTTCGTCTGGGCGCCGATTCCGCCGCAATATGCGGATATGGGGTCGTTGGAGTTCACCAAGAAGTTGCTGCGTGAAGCCAGTGTTGCTGTCTCGCCTGGCATCGGGTTTGGTAAATATGGCGATGATCACGTACGCTTCAGCCTGATCGAAAACGAGCACCGCACCCGCCAGGCACTGCGCGGTATTCGCCAGATGTTGCGCAATGATGGATATGCAGTCACCTGAGCAGGACCAGCCCGGATATCTCGCAGAGTCACGTAGCGGAGGCTGTGAGAAATTCGGGTTAATGAGGAAAGAGGGGAGTCGATGAAACCCGTTAAAGTTGGATTGTTGGGACTGGGAACGGTCGGTGGTGGTACCGCAACCGTTCTGAAACGCAATGCCGAGGAGATTGCTCGCCGCGCCGGTCGTGGCATCGTGGTCGATTATGTCGCGGCGCTGGAGCTGGACCGGGTTGCGGAACTGGGACTGGATTCGGTGCGTACCACGCAGGATGCCTTCGAAGTGGTGCGTGATCCCGAGATCGATATCGTGGTCGAACTGATCGGGGGTTATTCGCCGGCGCGTGAGCTGGTGCTGGAGGCGATTGCCCACGGCAAGCATGTGGTCACGGCCAACAAGGCGCTGATCGCGGTGCATGGTAATGAGCTGTTCGCCGCGGCCCAGGAAAAAGGCGTGATCGTGGCCTTCGAAGCGGCTGTCGCTGGCGGTATTCCGATCATCAAGGCGATCCGGGAAGGGCTGGCGGGCAACACCATTCAATGGGTGGCCGGCATCATCAATGGTACCGGCAATTTCATTCTCACCGAGATGCGCGACAAGGGCCGGGCGTTCGATGATGTGCTCAAGGAAGCGCAGGCGCTCGGTTATGCCGAGGCGGATCCGACTTTCGATGTCGAGGGTATCGATGCTGCCCACAAGCTGGCCATCACCGCTTCCATCGCCTTCGGCATCCCGTTGCAGTTCGACCGGGTGTACACCGAAGGCATCACCGGCGTGACCGCCGAGGATGTCGCCAATGCCGCCAATCTGGGCTATACCATCAAGCATCTGGGGATTGCCCGGCGCACCGATGCCGGGATCGAACTGCGGGTGCATCCCACCCTGATCCCGGCCCGGCGGTTGATCGCCAATGTCGATGGCGTGATGAACGCGGTGCTGGTCTGGGGAGATGCGGTTGGCCCGACGCTGTACTACGGCGCCGGCGCTGGCGATCTGCCGACCGCTTCTGCCGTGGTGGCGGATATCGTCGATGTCACCCGTTCCTTGACCACCGATCCCGAGAATCGGGTGCCGCATCTCGCCTTCCAGCCCGATGCCATGTCGGATCTGCCGATTCTTCCGATGGAGGCAGTGCAGACGGCTTTCTATCTGCGGCTGCGCGTCAAGGATCGGCCGGGCGTGCTGTCGGATGTGACACGCATTCTCGGTGAGCGCAATATCAGCATCGACGCCTTCTCACAGCGCCAGCCGCAGGCAGGATCCGACGAAGCAGAGATGATCCTGCTGACGCATGAAGTGCGTGAAGGTGACATGAATCAGGCCATCGAGGCCATCGAAGGGCTCGACTCGACCGTCGGTCAGGTGATTCGCATTCGCAAGGAATCACTGGGGTAGGGGGCGGCGCGTGTTCTCCCTTCCCGGACGTTTGGTGGCTGAGCCGCTCTCATCGCTGCAACGGGTCAGTGTGGCGTTGGGCTTCGCACTGGCGCTGATGGGGCTGATCTGTTCGGCCTTCGCCGGCGTGTGGTTCATTGGCGATTTCATCGAAGCCGCGGTGAATTCCCCCAACCTTGGCGCTGAATCCCAGGTGGCGGATTTCAACGACTTCCATTACCTTGCCACCTTCATGGCGCAGCACCATTTTCGCTCCGGGGTGCTGTTGTTGCTGGCCGCGGTCGCCTGCATCATTCAAGGCGCTTTGCTGATCGCCCGCGAAGGCAGGGCCAATGCCGTGTTTCTGGTCGGCGCAGCGGCGCTGGCGCTCGAAGTCGGTCTGCTGATTCCGCAATTTTCCTGGCTGGTCTTCTGCGCCTTTCTGCTGACCGCTGCCGGACTGTATCTGGGCACCGAATGGCAGTCGATTGCCAGAACAGCGGTGGACGACGATGAAGATACCGCATTCGCCAATTTCTCCCCCGTGGATGATGGTTTGGATGACGAGGGTCAGGCCACGCTGGACGCTGACCAACTGGTCACTGAGGCAGCAGAGCAAGTACCCGCTAACGCTGCCGATCCCATTCTCCGCCGCGAGCCGGTCCTGCCTGACGTCTCTGGCGATTCATCACCGCCTGTTCAGGACGTAACCCCGCCAACCGATGCCGCCGAACAGGAGATGCCGCCCCTGGCCACGAAACCCCGTGTCTGGAACGTGTTCGACTGGGTGGTGGTCGGCCTCATCCTGCTGTTCGTCTTCGTCATCATCCTGGTGCTGATCGCGCGCTGAGGGGGTTCCTCGAACACCCGACGTTGGAAGTGTTGCTTGTGGATGAGTCCTGAACCGGGTGATTT
>CAZTJP010000267.1:0-3494 GCA_964613895.1 uncultured Thiotrichales bacterium
ATCGTACAAATGGGCTTCCGCCCGCTGGTCTACGGCAACATGAAGGGTTTCCTGAACCACAACCCCACCCCGGAAGAAATGCGCTACTGGGCGGAGAAACAGGGCATCAGGGTCTCCCAGACGACCGCGTTCACCGATGGCACCAAGTTGCAGATCGAGCAAGCGCTCATCGCCAATGGTTTGGGCGCCACCATCACCAGCCAAGGCATGACCGGCCTGGAAAGTGACAGCACCGAAAAGGCCGCCCGACTACTCGGTGACATGGCTGAGCACATCGGGCAACCAATCGCGGATTTCGTTGTCTCTCGCGGCCAACCGCCAGGGGTATTCATTACTGCCGCGCACGACGAGAGTGAATACGATATGTTGCGCTATATCAAAATGGGGGACGGCCCTCACTATGTGCTGCAACGCAACTACCACCTTTGCGCACTCGAAGTCGTCAAGACGGTACGACGGGTGCTCGGCGGCGGAAGCGTACTGCTCGACAATTCGGCACAGCCTCAAATCAGCGTCGCCGCAATCGCCAAAACACCATTGCGTCCGGGACAAAAACTGGTCCGCGCGATTGGCAGTTTCGAGGTTCGTGGCGAAGCCGTCCGCTTTCAGGACTGTCCGGATCATGTGCCCATCGGCATCCTGCAAAACGCCACCATGGTGCGCACGGTCGAACCTGGCGCCATCATTGACTGGGACGATGTCGCCTTGCCCGAATCACGTGCCGTCGAAATTGCTCATGCGCTGCAGGCTCCGTTCCGCGCCACGGAACCTGTAGCCGCATTGTCTCACGCAAGTTGAGCCAGGATTGCTAACCCCGGATTCTTCTGCACCACAATCGCCGTGGACAAAAATATGGAACTCGAATCAACACGACTGGAAGCTGTCAAACTGTTGAAGCCGCGCGTTTTTGCCGATGCGCGCGGCTATTTCGTCGAAACCTGGAACCAGCGGACGCTCGACAATCTCGGCATCGATGTCAGATTCGTGCAGGACAATGAAAGCCTGTCGAAAAAAGGCACACTGCGAGGCATCCATTTTCAGCTGGAACACCCTCAGGGAAAACTCGTCAAGGTCGTCTGCGGCAAGGTTTTCGACATTGCCGTGGATCTGCGCCGCGACTCACCCACCTTTGGCCAATGGATCGGCGAAGAACTGTCTGGTGAGAACAAGAAGCAGCTCTGGATTCCGCCCGGTTTTGGTCACGCCTATCTGACGCTCAGTGACGAAGCGGTGTTCACCTACAAATGCACCGAATACTATTATCCCGACGATCAATACTGCCTGCGCTGGGATGATCCCGATGTGGCGATCGACTGGCCGGATCCCGATGGCGCCGAGCTGATTCTGTCGGACAAAGATCGCGAAGGTCTCTCTTTCGAAGCCCTCAAACGCCTGCTGTAACGCCAGCCGGGGAACGGTTCAGCCGCAGACCGCTTCAGTCCCTGGAATGATTGAGCCGGGGCGTCCGCCGTTGACGATCGAAACGGCGCCGGCGGTTCTCCAGCAAGCGCTGCTTGTCGGCCGCAGGCAAATCCCGCCAGCGCGCGCGCAATGCCTTGCGCTGCGCGGGCGGCAGTTTTCTGAACTGCTCAAAACGCTTGCGCAAACGTTGTCGTTTCTCGGGCGGCAGCCGCGAAAATCGCTCGAAACGCTGCTTCAACCGCTGCCGCTGCGCGGGCGTCATCTTGCGCCACTGTTGTAACCGCTGCCTGGCCAGTTCTCGCTGTTGAGGCGTCAAAGCGGCCCAACGCGCCGCACCCCGCGCCAGATTGTCGCGCCGTGATTCGGACAACTGATCCCAACGATCCTTGAACCCGGCCAACAACTTCTGCTGGCTGGCACTCAGTTCCCCCCAGGCGGGTGCCGCCAGCGCCACCTCCTGCCCACCGAGCAGCATCAGGCCCAGCAGCACCAGCGCAGCGCGCCGGAACATCCAGCTACTCATCGTCATCAGTCTGTTCATCATCACTACGTTCATCGGGTGGGGCATCACGCTCCACCGCCCACAAAACCGGCTCGTCGAGCAACACCAGCAGATCATCCGTCTTATCCACAACCGCGCCGAGAAACTCCAGCAACTCGGGGTCCACCGCCTCTTCCGCAGGACCGCCAACCGGAAACAACAACAGCCAGCCCGGCAACAGCCATTGGCCACTAACCCGTGCCATCATGTGTCGAATCCAGCCAGAGATAGAAATCGAGATCCTCGAACAACTCCAGATCATCACCGGATGTCAGCAACTCGAGTGGCGGCGCACTGGCCAGATCCACAGTCTGTACCAGCTCATCACCGGTATGGATATTCAAGGCCACGGCAACCACCAACAGTACAGTCGCCAACGCCGCCACTGGTACTTGCCAGCGCAGCCGTGAACGACGCCGTAATTGCCGCAAGGCGGCCTCTCGCGCCTGATTGAGCCGTTGCAGAGTGGCCGCATCCATCGCCTCGAGCTCCTCGTCCAACGCCCGAGTCACCTTATCGGCCACGCTGCGTCCCGGATTGTGTCTATCGCCTTTCATAATGCGCTTCCAATACCTTTCGCAGCTGGTGCACCGCTCGCGAATAATGGGTCTTGACACTGCCTTCACTGCATTTCATCACTGCTGCCGTCTCGCTGACACTGAATCCCTCCCAGGCGCGTAACAGAAACGCCTGCTTCTGCCGCAAAGGCAACGCCTCGACCGCCCGCGCCATCTCCTCGCCAGCGATATCGAGCGCCAGCAAATGCTCGGGCAATGGTGCATCGGCGTCAGCTACCCGAGCCACGGGATCATCATCGCCATCCTCATCATGGCAGGGCCGCAGCCAGCGCATCCATTTACCCCGACCAGCCCGCTGGCGGTGATGATCCATGATTCGGTTATTCAGAATCCGGTAGAACAGCGGCCGCCATTCCTCTGGTCGACGACCGGCATAGCGCTGCACCAGCTTCATCATCGCATCCTGCACCAAATCGAAAGCCTCGTCACGATCACCGATCGCCAACCGCGCCATCTGATAACCCTTGCGCTGTACTTCCATCAGGAATGCTTCCAGTGCCGATTCCTTGTCCAGCTTCGCCTCCCGGATTCCATCAATTGCTGAATCGATTACCCGCAATGTCAAAGCATACCCCCTTCAACTGATCCAGTCCCAGGCGGTGTCATGCATGGAACAACCTCAAACGCCACACGATGAAAAACGCCCATACTCAACATCGGTTGACAAGCTTTGGAACAGGAATAATGCGCAGTCAGTTATCAACAGCCCGAATCTGACGACGTCATTTTTTTGACAGATACGCCTGATACCCATCAAAATGGATCATAAATACATCATAACTATCTGAAATAAATAATTAATTAAGAATCGGTCAATTTTTGACCAATCTAACTCAGCCCCCTGAAAAAACAGTGTTTCGGCCCATTTCCAACGCCTTTGTCCACAAAGTTATCCACAGATTCTGTGGATAAGTGGTCGATTATCAGGAATGAGCTGCACCGTTCAACACGGT
>CAZTJP010000268.1:0-3489 GCA_964613895.1 uncultured Thiotrichales bacterium
TTGCGGGAGAGGAAGTCGAGGTCTTCGAATTCTTCGTCACTGGCGCGCAGGCTGACGATGTAGTGCGCGGTTGCGGCGGCGACGGCGGCGCCATCGGAGTGTTTCGGTGTTTCGTCGATGATGTAATTGAGGATAGTGATGGTGGTTTGGGGCTCGATGGGATAGGTGATAGCGAGCCAGGCGCCGTGAGCGAGCGCGATGTCATTGGCGGGTTCGTTGGTCTGGTACATGACTTCGCAGGCTTCGACGGCTTGTTGCCAGGCTTGTTCGGCGATGAAGATGTCGAAGGCGTCTCTGGCCAGTTCCCAGGCCTGGGCGGTTTCGCCGAGGCCGGTTTTGGCTTCGGCGAGGTCGAGGTTGATGGTGGCGCGTTCGATATCGGTGGCATCGGGTGGAAGCGCCTTGAGTTTTTCGATCGACAGATTGAGTTGACGAAGGTATTCGTCTTTGGTCTCGGGGGTGGCGGCCTGGACGATGACGGAGCCGGGGGTTTGTGTGTCTGACATGGGTGTCTGCTGTCTGGTTATGAATGGGCGCATTTTAACCCGGATTTCGCAATCGGTTCTTTCGACCCTTTGGGTACCAAGGAAAACGCCCGTCCGGCCATGAACGGATCATTGCTACCCCGAATCGCCGGTGTCGGCCCGGCTCGACGGATCGCATTACTATTGAGTTGCTTGGTAGTATAATCGCGCGTTTTGCGGCAGGTGGTTGAACCGATGGAACTGAATCCCGTTTTCTCGACGATTGAAGACTTGCAGGCGCGTGTGGATGCGCTGAGGGGGTATCTTTGACTATGAGGTGAAGCAGGAGCGGCTCGAGGAGGTCAGCCGTTTGCTGGAGGATCCGGATGTCTGGAATGATCCTGACCGGGCGCAGAAGCTGGGCCGTGAGCGGGCGCAGCTGGAAGCGGTGGTGAAGACGATTGCGGATCTCGATGCGGGATTGTCGGATGCCCGCGAGTTGCTGGAGATGGCGCGCGATGAGGAGGATGCCGATACGGTCGCTGCGGTCGAATCGGATTTGAGTGATTTCACCCGCTCGGTGGAGAAGCTGGAGTTCCAGCGGATGTTTTCGGGCGAGACGGATGCCTGCAATGCATTTCTCGATATCCAGGCAGGTTCGGGGGGTACCGAGGCGCAGGATTGGGCGGAGATGTTGTTGCGCATGTATCTGCGTTGGGGGGAGCGCAAGGGATTCAAGACCGAGTTGATGGAGGTGTCCGCCGGCGAGGTGGCGGGGATCAAGAGTGCCACGGTGCGTTTCGAGGGGGATTACGCCTTTGGCTGGTTGCGCACCGAGATTGGCGTTCATCGCCTGGTGCGCAAGTCACCGTTCGATTCCGGCAACCGTCGGCATACTTCATTTGCGGCGGTTTTCGTCTCGCCGGAGGTGGATGATGACATCGACATCGAGATCAATCCGGCAGATTTGCGCATCGATGTCTATCGCGCGTCGGGCGCGGGCGGTCAGCATGTCAACAAGACCGAGTCGGCGGTGAGGATCACGCATTTGCCGACCAATACGGTGGTGCAGTGCCAGAACGACCGTTCGCAGCACAAGAACAAGGATATGGCGATGAAGCAGCTCAAGGCGAAGTTGTACGAACTGGAGGTGCAGAAACGCAACGCCGAGCATCAGGCGGTGGAGGATTCCAAGTCGGATATTGGTTGGGGAAGCCAGATTCGTTCCTATGTGCTGGATCAGTCGAGGATCAAGGACTTGCGCACAGGCGTGGAGACAGGCAATACGCAGGCAGTGCTGGATGGTGATCTCGATCCCTTTATCGAGGCGAGCCTGAAATCGGGTTTGTAGCCCGGGATTTTTCTGAAATTTATCGAGTCGCTGATATGTCTGAAGCTGGTCAGGAAGAACACAAACTCATTGCTGAGCGCCGTGAGAAGTTGCAGCGCCTGCGTCAAGAGGGCGTGGCCTTTCCCAATGATTTTCGTCGCAATGTCGTGGCGGGCGAGTTGCATGCCGAATACGATGACAAGCCGCGCGAGTATTTTGAAGACAACCCTATGCGCGTAGCGGTTGCCGGCCGGCAGATGGCCAAGCGGGTGATGGGCAAGGCCAGTTTTGCCAGCCTGCAGGACATGTCGGGCCGGATTCAGCTCTATGTGCAGCGGGATGCCTTGCCGGAGGGTGTCTATCAACAGTTCAAGAGTTGGGATATCGGTGACATCCTGGGTGCCGAGGGGACGCTGTTCAAGACCCAGAAAGGGGAATTGAGCGTCAAGGTCGATCGCTTGCGGTTGTTGACCAAGTCGGTGCGCCCGCTGCCGGAGAAGTTTCATGGCATGACCGATACCGAGCAGCGGTATCGGCAGCGCTATGTCGATCTGATCATGAACGAGCCGGTGCGTGAGACGTTTCGTCAGCGCACACGAATCATCCAGTTCATCCGCCAGTATCTCAACCAGGCAGGTTTTCTCGAAGTGGAAACGCCAATGATGCAGGTGATTCCCGGCGGCGCCACGGCACGGCCTTTCACGACCTACCACAATGCGCTGGATATGGAGCTGTACCTGCGGATCGCGCCGGAGTTGTATCTCAAGCGGCTGGTGGTGGGCGGTTTCGAGAAGGTGTACGAGATCAACC
Source organism: uncultured Thiotrichales bacterium (assembly GCA_964613895.1). Taxonomy (GTDB): domain Bacteria; phylum Pseudomonadota; class Gammaproteobacteria; order UWMA-0217; family UWMA-0217; genus HyVt-560. The sequence continues at coordinate 2,605 of CAZTJP010000268.1, forward strand.
GGAATTTCCGTAACGAGGGTTTGTCCACCCGTCACAACCCCGAATTCACCATGGTCGAGTTCTACGAGGCCTATGCGGATTATCACGATCTGATGGATCGCACCGAGGACATGTTGCGCCAGCTGACCCAGGAGGTGTTGGGCAGCACCCGGTTCAGCTACGGCGAGCATCAGTTCGATTTTGGCCAGCCGTTCCGGCGCATGACCGTGAAGGAATCCATTGTCGCTTTCAATGATGCGATCACTGCGGCGGATCTCGATGATCTGGACAAGGCGCGTGCCATTGCCACGGAGCTGGGCATTCCCCTCAAGGATAGCTACGGGCTGGGCAAGGTGCAGATCGAGATTTTCGAGAAGACGGTCGAGCACCGGTTGATGGAGCCGACTTTCATCACCGCTTATCCGGCGGAAGTCTCTCCCTTGGCGCGGCGCAACGATGATGACCCTTTCGTCACCGACCGGTTCGAGTTCTTCGTCGGTGGCCGCGAGATTGCCAATGGCTTTTCCGAGCTCAACGACTATGAGGATCAGGCCGAGCGTTTCCGTCAGCAGGTGGCGGAGAAGGATGCTGGCGATGATGAGGCGATGCATTTCGACGCCGACTATATTCGCGCCCTGGAACACGGTATGCCGCCGACTGCCGGGGAAGGCATCGGTATCGACCGATTGGTGATGCTGTTGACCGACTCCCCGTCGATCCGTGACGTATTGCTGTTTCCCCATATGCGGCCCGAATAGCCCGTTTTTTGCCAAACTACAGATATTCATCACATTTTTCCGCCGGCCGGGGACGGGAAATATGATCGACCCGGCATTTGACTGTGACACGGTGCATTAGAATAATGCCGCTGGCGTTGCGTGAGCCTTCGCCATTCCCGCAGGGAAA
>CAZTJP010000269.1:0-3489 GCA_964613895.1 uncultured Thiotrichales bacterium
CGGGTTAACCGGGGTGTTGCCCAGTTTGAGGCGACAATGTAGATTTGTGTGACATCCTGCCACTGCTTGTCATCAAAGGGAGCGCCATGAAGAGTTTTACGTTGATTCACCGTCCGTTGTTTGGCCTTGTGTCGTTGTTGTTCGCCGCGATGGTTCCGATAACGGCGCAGGCGCAGATTCTTGCTTACAAGCAGCTTCAGTCGATGTTCAGGCAGGGTGCGGCGTGGCATCTGGTGTTCGTGGAGACGTTGGCGAATACGGGTAGTGAGAAGGTTGAGGGGGTACAGATCGAGTCGGATCTTACCTCGCTGGGTTCGAATCGCCGGGTTCGAATGCTGCGTGAGGCGCCGCAGATTCAGCGGGAACAGGGGGGTGGTCAGGTCGTTGGGGCGGCGGCTTTGAATTTGGCCTATGACGGCGAGACGGATAAAAATTTGCTGGCCGATGGGGCGAGCCTCGGGCCGGGTGAGTTGTTACAGGTGGTGTATTCGGTGGATCTGACGTTGGGTAGTGGTCCGTACGCGGTGCAGTCGGTGGCCAGTCCGGGCGGGGATCTTTCCCAGAACGGTGAGAAGGATCACCAGTCGAATCAGGATTTCGATACGCCAACCTATATTTCTTTGCCGCGAACGGAATCATTTTCCGGTAACGCCTGTCCCGGCGGGCAGCTGGAATCGCGCTTCAATCTGATCACCAACAGTGATTTTCTCAAGGTGACTGGTTTGCATCCTTCCAGTGAGGAACCATTGCATGTTGAGTCGGGGCCGAACCAGTTATTGGCGGGTAGTTTTTACAGTGAGTCGGTCTATGCGGGTGATGATGCTTTTACGCCAGACAATAATAACAACGGTGCTTACCAGTTCGATTTTTCCAACGCGGTTGCGATTCATCAGGCGAATGTTGGTACCGGTATCACGCTCTATGACAACACGTTCTTCCAGCATCCCTTCCCGGGGGATGATAGCCGTCAGTTGAAGGGGGCACCCAATTATTTGCTGTATAACGGCAATCGTGCTTCGCAGCCGATCGATGTTTGGGCGCAGCAGTTGTCAGGGCTTTCGGCGGGTGCGACTTATCATTTCATTGTATATGCGAGCAATGCTGCCTGGCCCGGGCTGAATGGTGCGGTGGTGCAGCCGCCGCAGTTGCGACTGGTGGCGCGTGGGGATGGGGAGCAGGTCTCGGGTGTGTTTACGATTCCCCAGGAAGCTGCCGAGGAGCAGGATACGTGGCGGCCGGTCAGTTTTCAGTTTGCCGCGCCACCCAATGGAACAGTGGAGCTGGCTATCGAGGATCAGGTCACGAATCATATTTTTGGTGATCGGCTGGCGCTGGCGGAACCCCGGTTGTTCAAATGCGTGGTTTCAGGTGAGGATGATGATCAGGATGGTTTGACCAATGAGCAGGAAGTGACATTGGGCACCAATCCTGATAGCGGGGATTCGGATGGTGATGGAAAGTCTGACAGTGACGAGGTGGGGCCGGATGTGTCGCGCCCACGGGATGCCGATGGCGATGGGGTGATCGATGCTCTGGAGTCTTCTGTGGCAGATGCCGATGGCGATGGCAAGCCCGATGAGGTGGATGCGGTGGATGACGGGCCGAATGGTGATGCGGATGCCGATGGCATTTCCAACGGCGATGAGCGGAAGATAGGTTCCGATCCCAACAATCCGGATACCGATGGTGATGGCAAGCCAGACAGTGTCGAGTACAGCCAGGGCGATACCGATGGCGATGGTATTCCCAATATTCTCGAGTCCGACAAGAAAGACACCGATGGCGACGGCCTGCCGGATGAATTCGATAATTTCGACAACCGCCCCAAAGGTAGTGGTGGGGGCGGAGGTTCCGCTGGATTCGGGTTGGCATTACTGGCCGGGCTGGGACTGGCATGGCGTCGGCGGAGTATGCGGCGTCGCTGACCATATGGATATCGGTGCCGGGAGCCTCCGGTGACCCAGCCCTTCCGGATCGCTTTGCCGTACCAGCCGGATGGCGCGCGGTTGTTCGCGCCGCTGGCGGAACGGCCCTGGTCGATGTTTTTCGACAGCGGTCCGCCCGACCGGCGGGCGGGGCGTTTCGATATCATTGTTTCGGACCCGCTCACACGGCTGGAAACCTGGGGCGAAACGACTTTCATTCATTCCCTGGATGGTTCGCGACAATCGCCGGACGATCCTTTTGCATTACTTGAACAATCGCTGGCTGGTATCGAGGTCGAGCCAGGCGAGCTGCCTTTCGTGGCCGGTGCGGCGGGGTATCTCGGTTACGATCTGGGACGGCGCATCGAGCGTTTACCGTCGTTGGCGGAGGACGATGAACGGCTGCCGACCCTGGCGATGGGGATCTATGACTGGGCGGTGGTGCTCGACCACGAACGTCGCGAATGCTGGCTGACTGGCGTGGCGGGTGGTCGCAACGGAGCCGCGCGCCAGCAACAGTTGGTCAGTTTGTTCACGGATCCACCAGCCGTTACCGCGACGCGCGCTTTCCAGGTCACCGGCGAGATTCGGGCCGATCTCGACCGGCAAGGCTATGCAGAAGCTTATCGCCGCATCGCGCGCTATATCGTCGAAGGTGATTGTTATCAGGTCAACCTGGCACAGCGGTTCACGGCGGAATGCATTGGTGATCCATGGCTTGCCTATCGTGCATTGCGTCGCGTCAATCCGGCACCGTTTGCTGCCTATCTGAATCTCCCCGCTGTCCAGGTACTTAGCTGTTCTCCCGAACGTTTCATCGAGGTGCGCGACGGGTTGGCACAGACACGGCCGATCAAGGGAACGCGCCCACGCTCATCCAACCCGACCGAAGATGCGGCGTTGCGTTCTGAATTGGCGCACAGTGAAAAGGATCGGGCCGAGAATGTCATGATCGTCGACTTGCTGCGCAATGATTTCGGCAAGACCTGTCAGCCCGGCAGCGTGCGGGTACCCGAGTTGTTCGCGGTGGAGAGTTTTGCCACCGTGCATCATCTGGTTTCGACGGTGGAAGGCAGGCTGGCGGCCGGTGTCAGTACACTGGATCTGTTGCGGGGTTGTTTCCCTGGCGGCTCGATCACCGGCGCGCCAAAACTGCGGGCGATGGAGATCATCGAGGAGCTTGAGCCGTATCGTCGCGGTGTCTATTGTGGTGGCATCGGCTATATCGGCGCGGACGGCTCGATGGACATCAACATCGCGATCCGTACACTCACGCATCAGCGCGGAAAACTGCGTTTCTGGGCCGGCGGCGGTATCGTGCATGATTCGACGCTCGACGGCGAGTACCAGGAATGTTTCGACAAGGCGTCAGCCATGCTGTCGCTGTTCCAGCCCGGGGGCGGCGCGCATTTTCACGAACGATAACTTAACAGACAGAGCACATGATCCGATTTTCTTCAGCCTATGAGCTCTCCATTGCGCTGCGGGCGCCGCGCCAGGCCGGAGAAGCCATTGCACTGGTGCCGACCATGGGGAATCTGCATGCCGGCCATCTTTCCCTGGT
>CAZTJP010000270.1:0-3477 GCA_964613895.1 uncultured Thiotrichales bacterium
TCACCGGCCGTTCACGGATCGCCGTGAATACATCCCTGTAGGCTCGACGGCCGCTATCCCTGCGGCCGACGTCCGTGAACGACCGCTGCCCGTCGGGCTGCTCCGAGGTAAGTCGTTGGATTCAGGCTGCGTTTTGGTGTTCTACCGCCCCCCTTGCATCCTGACAGCCAGCGCGCCGCATTGGACGGCCGCAGTAGGGAGCCAGTGAGAATTTTGGTTTCCCAACGCCGGAGATGGTGTTTCAGTGGTGAACTGGGTCGTTATTTCGGGTTCTCGTAGAAGATGTAGCTGGTAGAGTAGTCGCTGAATTCGAAATAGACCCGCTTTTCGCCGGCATCTTTGACGCCATTCTGATTGGCGTCGAGCACCCCATAACCGAACCGGTAGGGTCGGGGGGTATTGCCGTTGGTCGAGGTGGCGGTGGAGATTTTGTCGATGTGAATGAACCGCTTGACCAGCTTGTTTCCGGCATAGACGTCCAGGACGCCATCGGTGCCGGTATAGTTCTGGATAGCGCGTCCGATTTTATTTTGTGTTTCCTGTGTACAGCCGGTCATACCAAGCGCTGCGAGTAGTGCGATAGGGATGAGAGTACGAATTTTCATGCCTGTGTCACAATTCTGAAGGGAAGCATAGGGTTCCTTGTCTGGTTTTGGCTGTCAAGCTATTGAATCCAGTCGGCCCGGTCGCGGTATATTGACCACTTGGCCCGGATTGGTCATCGGTGCTGATGGCGCGATCGGTCGAGGTGCGTCAGTTCAGAGTGGCATGATGGGGTGATGCGGGCTGACACGTTGTCACCATCGATGGGCTGTGTCAAAAGAAACAGTGCATTACGATGGATTGTTGAGAGTTGTATGCGATAATGTTTCGGTGGCTGTCGGGCGCGCATTTGGCTGTTGCCACGACGTTTGCACGTGAATTCGATGAATCGACCAGGAACAAGGATCTGAATACCCTGCCCCAACGTTTTGCGGCGCTTGTCGACAGTGCCGTCATGCGCAATCTGTATTCCCGGCTTCCCGGTCTGGTCGCTGTGCTGCTGGTGTTGCTGATTGCCTGGACGGTGTCGCAGCTTGTCTGGCAACTGATCGCGCCGTCATCGGAGCTGGATCTGGCGCCGGTAGCGCCCGTCCGGCCGACTGCCTCGGCGCCTGTGCGACAGAACTTTGCCGCTCAGATCGTGGCGTCTCATTTGTTTGGTCGGCAGCAGGTGGCAAAGAAGATCGAGCCCAAGCCGGTCGATGCCCCGGAGACACAGTTGAATCTGGAGTTGCGCGGTGTTTACGCACGCGAGGATGAGAGTCTGGGAGTGGCGTTGATCGCGAGTGGTTCGGGGCGCGAGAAGTTGTATAAGGTTGGGGATCTGTTGCCGGGAAATGCGGAGTTGGCGGCTGTCTATCCGGATCGGGTGATGCTCAAGCGGGGTGGCCGGTTCGAGACGTTGCGATTGCCGGAAAGCAAGCTGACCGGGGGTGGTTTTTCGCCTTATCGCAGCAGGGCATCGTCACGTACACCGGGTCAGCGGGGCTTGGGCATGCGGCGCGCTGGCAAGGTGAGCCGGACATTTTCCGCCAACAGCGAAATTGGCAAGTTGCGGGCGGAGGTGTTGAAGAATCCTGCCAAGCTGGCGCAGTTCGTCAATGCGGTGCCGGCACGGCAGAATGGGCGATTCGTCGGTTTCAAGATCGTGGCCAAACAGTCGCATCCGGCGTTTCGTGAGCTGGATATACGTTCCGGTGATGTGGTGACCGAGGTCAATGGCATCACGCTGGATTCGCCGCAGAAGGGATTTCAGGTATTGCAAAGTTTGCGAACTGCAAAGCACGTCAGCGTCACACTCATGCGGGGCGGGCAGATTGTGCAGCTGGATCATACGCTGGAGTGACAGGCCGGACGGGGCAGTGTAAATAGTGGATAACTCAGGAAAGTCAACGAAGACGCGAATCATGAACAAGTATATGAAATGGCTGCTGTGGACGGTGTTGTGCCTGTTGGGCACGGCGGCTGTGCATGCCCGCGAGCAGGCCACCCTCAATCTGAAGGATGCGGATATTCGTGTATTGATCGATACGGTCTCGGCGATCACCGGCAAGAATTTCATCATCGATCCGCGGGTCAAGGCCAAGGTCACTGTGATTTCTTCCAAGCCGATGGGGGCGAATGAGCTCTATCAGGTCTTTTTGTCGATCCTGCAGGTTCACGGTTTTTCCGCTGTGGATACCGGCAATGTGACCAAGATCGTGCCCGATGTGAATGCCAAGCAAGGGCCGGTGCCGGTGGCTTCGCGCCGACATCCCGGCTCGGGCGACCAGTTGGTGACGCGAGTGGTTCAGATCAACCATGTGCCGGCGGCGCAGTTGGTGCCCATTTTGCGGCCTCTGATACCGCAACAGGGACAGCTGGCGGCTTATCAGCCCAGCAACATTCTGTTGATCTCGGATCGGGCCGCCAATGTCCGGCGTCTGGTGAAGATCATTCAGCGCATCGACCGGCCCGATCAGGATGATATAGAAATCATTCGCCTGGAGAATGCGCCGGCAGCGGATGTGGCTCGTACCCTGTCTACCTTGCAGCGGCGTAATGCCAAAGGCGGCGCCATGCCGGGTCAACCGATGATCACCGCTGATGAGCGCACCAACAGCATTCTGATCGGTGGCGACAAATCGACCCGGTTGCGGATGCGCGGCATCATCGCCCATCTTGATACACCGCTGGATAGCGGCGGCGACACCCAGGTGGTGTTTCTCAAGTTCACCAAGGCGGCGGATATGGTGAAGATACTCACTGGGGTGAGCAAGTCAGGCTATACCGGAACGGGGAGCGGTACCCGTTCCGGTCGCCGGATCAAAGGTGCCAAGTCACCCTCGGCTTTCCGGCGTCCAACCGTGGGCGGGACTGTGGGGTCGCGCAAGGATGTCAGTATTCAGGCGGATGAGGTGAACAATGCGCTGGTGATTACGGCGCCTCCCGCTGTTCAGGCGGAATTGCGCAAGGTCATCGCCCAACTCGATATTCGTCGTGCTCAAGTATTGATCGAGGCGGTGATTGCCGAGGTTTCCCTGGATCTGAAAAAAGAGCTGGGCGCCTCGTTTGGCGTCAAGGGCTTCAATGTCAATGGCAAGAACGTTGGGCCGGCAATCGTGGCCAATCTGGGCGATTTGGCAACCACGGTGTTGGGTTTGAGTTCTGGTACGGCGACATCCGTTCCAGCCGGCACGATCATCGGTGGCGCGGATCTGCGCAAGGGAAAGACCAATTTTGCGGTATTGCTCAAGGCGCTGGCTTCCGATGCTGCCACCAATATCCTGTCGACACCAACCCTGGTGACACTCGACAATGTGGAAGCGGAGATCAGTGTGGGGCAGGAGGTTCCGTTTCTGACGGGGCAGTTCAGCAACACTGGCACCAATACAGGCGCGGTCAACCCGTTCCAGACGATCGAGCGTCGCGACGTGGGATTGACGCTCAAGGTGA
>CAZTJP010000271.1:0-3465 GCA_964613895.1 uncultured Thiotrichales bacterium
TATTTGCGCTACTAGCGGCCAACATCCTGTTCTTTCTCTGGCCGAAGGAAAATCTGGAACCCCCTCCGCCACTCAAACGTGGCGCAAAGGGCCTGCCGCTGTTGATCCAGTTGGTGGAGATCGACGAACGGCCATCAGCCGATTCGCTGGTGCCCACAGGCTATACCCCGGTGATCCACGAGCCGCCGCGTACCGTGCGAGTAGCAGTGCCCCAACCTGAAGTCACCCGCATCAAAGCGCCCATGCCGCCGCAGGCAGTCAAGCCAACGGCCGCAACGGTTGCGACCAAATCGAAGACGGCCAATACCACCAGCCCGCCGGCATCGGCGACCCTGGTCGAAGCCACCGGCAAGCCATCGGTCGGGCAGCCGGTCGCCGGGCAATCCCATCCCCCCGCGCCACAACCGTCATCCCAGCCCGCCCGGCCATCGCCGGCGCCGGTCGTGGTCCACAACCTGAGCTGCTATACACTGGGCCCTTTCAGCGATCGCAAGTCGGCGGATGATGCGGCATCCGAATTGCGCTCGATCGGCGCCACCACATCGATCCGAAATGCCACCGAGCGTCGCACCCGGGGCTACTGGGTCTATCTGCCGCCGCAGCGCTCGCGGGAACAGGCGCTCAAGCGTGCCGAGCAACTGGCAGCCAAAGGGTTCTCCGATTACTTCGTGGTGGCCGACGGCAAGCATGACAATGCCATCTCACTGGGCCTGTTCACCTTGAAGAAAGGCTCACAGCGGCGTGTCGAGCAACTGCAAGCCATGGGCTTCAAACCCAAAGTCGAGGTACGTTATACCGACCTGCCCGTGTACTGGCTCGACTACGAAATCGACCACGAACTGGATTGGCCCGCCTTCATTCAGGAAAAATTCCCCAAAGGTCGGGTCGATCAGCTCAAACGCGCTTGCAACTGATTGCGGTTTTCGAGAGGTTGAAGTATCATTCGCCGCCTTGTTGAAATGCGAATCAACATATTTGCCGGCGTAGCTCAGTTGGTAGAGCAACTGACTTGTAATCAGTAGGTCCGGGGTTCGACTCCTCGTGCCGGCACCATGTCCCGAAGGCCTGGCGTTCGCGCCGGGCCTTCGTCTTTTCCGCTGCGTGGCCCGTGGATGGCCCGTCCCGCCAGCGGTTCGGTTATACTCACCGCCCGATGCTGACCAAGAATGGGGACCTCCTTTATGTTCGACAGTCTCAGTGAACGTCTGACCTCCACGGTCAAGCGTCTGCGTGGCCAGGCGCGGCTGACCGAGGAAAACATCAACGATACGCTGCGCGAAGTGCGCATGGCGCTGCTGGAAGCCGACGTCGCGCTGCCCGTGGTCAAGGATTTCATGGCCCGCGTCAAGGCCCGGGCGCTGGGGCAGGAAGTGCTCTCCAGCCTGACGCCGGGACAAGCGTTCATCAAGATCGTCAACGACGAACTGGTGGCGATCATGGGCGAGGCCAACGACGGCCTCAATCTCAGCGGTCAGCCGCCGGTCGTGGTGCTGGTTGCCGGTCTGCAAGGCGCCGGCAAGACCACCAGCATCGCCAAGCTGGCGCGCTTCCTCAAGGAAAAGCAGCACAAATCCGTGATGGTGGTCAGCGCCGACGTCTATCGGCCAGCCGCCATCGACCAGCTCGAAACGCTGGCCAAAGAAGTGGGCGCCAATTTCTTCCCCTCCTCCGGTGACGACAATCCCGTGGACATCGCCCGCAACGCCGTCGCCGCCGCGCGCGCCCAGCACCAGGACGTACTGCTGGTGGACACCGCCGGCCGGTTGCATATCGACGCCGCCATGATGGATGAAATCCGCCAGATCCACGATGCGATCACACCGTTGGAAACCTTGTTCGTGGTCGACAGTATGACCGGCCAGGATGCCGCCAACACTGCTCGCGCCTTCGATGAGGCGCTGCCGCTGACCGGCGTCATCCTCACCAAGACCGATGGTGACGCCCGTGGCGGCGCGGCACTGTCGGTGCGTCAGATCACCGGCAAGCCGATCAAATTCATCGGTGTCGGCGAAAAAACCGTCGCACTCGAACCTTTCCATCCCGACCGGATCGCCTCACGGATTCTCGGCATGGGGGATATCGTCAGCCTGGTTGAAGAAGCCCACGAAAAGGTCGATCGCAAAAAGGCCGAAAAACTCGCCAAAAAGCTCAAGCGCGGCAAGAGCTTCGACATGAACGACCTGCGCGAGCAATTCCTGCAAATGAAAAAAATGGGCGGCATCGCCGGCCTGATGGACAAACTCCCCGGCGTCGCCGACATACCGGATTCGGTCAAGAACCAGGTCAACGACAAACAGTTCGATCACATGGTGGCGATCATCAACTCGATGACTCCGCAGGAACGCCGCTTCCCCGACATTATCAAAGGCTCACGCAAACGCCGCATCGCCGCCGGCGCCGGCTTGCAAGTGCAGGACGTCAACCGCCTCATCAAACAACACATCCAGATGCGCAAAATGATGAAAAAAATGAAGGGCGGCAACCTGCGCAAAATGATGCGCGGCATGAAAGGCCGAATGCCGCCGGGCATGCCCTTCTGACAAACGGGTTCCCACGCGGTGCGCGGGAACCCGATGGCGAGGGCAGAGGTTAGAGCAGGGGAACGATCAGCAAGGCGACGATGTTGATGATTTTGATCAACGGGTTGATCGCCGGGCCGGCGGTGTCTTTGTAGGGGTCGCCCACGGTGTCGCCAGTGACGGCGGCCTTGTGGGTTTCGGAGCCTTTGCCGCCCAGGTTGTCATCCTCGATGTACTTCTTGGCATTGTCCCAGGCGCCGCCGCCGGTGGTCATGGAGATCGCGACGAACAGGCCGGTGACGATGGTGCCGACAAGCATGCCGCCAAGGGCCTGGGCGCCGAGGATCAGTCCGACGAGGACAGGGATACCGACCGGCAGGAGCGAGGGAATGATCATTTCCTTGATGGCCGATTTGGTCAGCATGTCGACGGCCCGCGAGTAGTCGGGTTTGCTGGTGCCTTCCATGATACCGGGATCATTCTTGAATTGGGCGCGCACTTCGTTGACGACGGCACCAGCGGCCCGGCCCACGGCTTCCATGGCGAAGGCGCCGAACAAGTAAGGCACGAGCCCGCCGATGAACAGACCAATGATGACCATGGAATTGGACAGGTCGAAACTGGTGACGAGGCCGCCATGTTCGAGGTCCCGGGTGAAGTCGGCGAACAGAACCAGCGCGGCCAGGCCGGCGGAGCCGATGGCGTAGCCTTTGGTGACGGCCTTGGTGGTATTGCCGACGGCGTCGAGCGCATCGGTGGTTTTGCGAACTTGCGGGTCCAGTTCGGCCATTTCGGCGATACCGCCAGCGTTGTCGGTGATCGGGCCGTAAGCGTCCAGGGCGACGATGATGCCGGTCATCGACAACATCGAGGTGACGGCGACGGCGATACCGTAGAGGCCGGCGAAGTAGTGGGCTTCGTAGATGCCGAGGCAGACCATCAGTAC
>CAZTJP010000272.1:0-3444 GCA_964613895.1 uncultured Thiotrichales bacterium
ATGCGCATCGTCCAGCAGGGAGATCATTTCGAGGGGTGGCTGGATGGCAAAAAATACCTCGAAGGAACCAGCCATGTCTTTCGGGCGCCAGGAGGCGTGGGCTTATGGACCAAGGCCGATGCGGTGACCGAATTCGACGATTTTTCGGTTCAGGTGCGATGAGCCGGTTTTTCTCCTTGCCGGCGCTGTGTTGTGCAGCATTGCTGCTATTGATCGTGGGGCTGAGCGGGTGCAATGGGTCATCCCGTTCGCCGCAGACCGTGACGGTTTACGTTTCCGAAGACCAAGTGTTTTCCGAGCCGATCCTCGAGGCTTTCGAGCAACAGACGGGTATCCATGTTCGGGCGGTGTACGATACCGAGGAAGCGAAAAGCACCGGCGTCATGAACCGTCTGTTTGCCGAGCGGCACAATCCACAGGCTGATGTCTACTGGGCCAATGAGCCGATACGTGCGGAATGGCTGCGGCAGAAAGGGATTGCTGCTGTCTATCGTTCGCCCAATGCGCGTGACATTCCGGCCAGCTTTCGCGATCCGGAGGGTTTTTGGACAGGGTTTTCGGCGCGGGCCCGGGTGTTGCTGGTAAGGAAGGGGCTCGACGTGACACCAGACTCGATTCTGGCCTATACCGATCCGCGCTGGAAAGGGCGTGCGGTCATCGCCAACCCCCTGTTCGGCACGACGACTGCCCAGGTAGCTGCATTGTTTGCACGCTGGGGTGGCGAAAAAGCCCGGGCATTCATGAACCGGCTGAAGCAAAATCAGGTGGCGGTATCGACCAGCAACGGAGAAAGCGCCGATTTCGTTGCGGCGGGACGCTACGATTTTGCGCTAGTGGACAGTGACGATGCCGTCAGCCGTCTGCGACGCGGTGAGTCGGTGACGATGATCTATCCCGATCAGCAGGCGGGAGGGTTGGGTGTGTTCATTGTGCCCAACGTCACGGTGCTGATCGATGGCGCCCCTCACCCCGAGGCCGGGAAGAAACTGATCGACTATCTGTTGTCGCGGCAAACAGAACGGCGGCTGGCGTTTGCTGATTGTGCCCAGATCCCGCTGCACCCCGGCGTGGAGATTCCGCCGGAGCTGACACCCATCGAACGTCTGCGGGTCATGCCGGTGGATTATGCCGCGGTTGCCCGGACCATGGAGCGAATTCAGCCGTGGTTGAAGGCTTGGGCGGGCTTGTAGGCCGGGGGCGCTTTCGAGCAGAGACGCTGACGCTGTCCTCGGCGGGGATTGCGGTATTGCTCATCGGCGGTCTGCCATTGTGCTACATGCTGCTGGAAAGCCTGAATGTTGAGGGGCACTTTTCCTTGCTGCCCTGGAAAAATCTGCTGGCTTCCAAAGCTGCTTGGAGCGCGTTGCGCAACAGCCTTGTGCTTGCCTCGGTGGTGACTTGTCTCACGCTGATTGTTGGTGTGCCTTTGGGGGTTCTGCTGGGCAAGACTGACTTGCCGGGGCGGCAGCTTTTCAGCCTGCTGTTTGTATCGCCATTACTGCTGCCCCCGTATGTGCTGGCGATTGCCTGGACTGATTCGCTCGCGCCGGGTGGATTGCTGGCGGGTTGGGGTGTGCCGGTCGATTCAGCCAGCAGGCTGTTGTTTGGCTGGCCCGGCGCGGTGGGGGTGCTGTTTTCAGTGTTTCTGCCGATCCCGATGCTATTGACTCTGGTGTCGGTGCGGCGCATCGATCCCGCGCTCGAAGAGGCTGCGCGGCTGGTGACGGCATGGCCGGGCGTATTGCGCCGGATTACTCTGCCACTGGCGCTGCCGGGCATACTGTTGTCGGCCATGTTGGTCTTTTTGCTGACGCTGGGTGAGTTCAGCGTACCATTGTATTTCCGCTTGCCTGTCTACCCGGTGGAAAGTTTCACGCAGTTTTCCGCATTTCACGACTTTGGCGCCGCCACCGTCGCTGCGTTGCCATTGCTGGCTATCGCGCTACTGCTGCTGGCCGGGGAGCGACTGTGGCTGCGTGACAAGACTTTTCGGATGTATCCGGCGCCGGGGTTTGGCCTGAAAATGGCGTTGGGGCGACGTTCGTGGGTAGTGGTCGTCATCGTTGCGGCATTGGCGTCAGTCATCGTCGCAGCGCCTTTCCTGGTTCTGCTGGTCCAGTCACAAGGCGCGTTTGGTGAGGCCTGGATGCGAGCAGGCGGCAGTCTGTTTCGCAGCCTCGGCTATGCAGCAGTGGGCGCCAGCCTGTTGACTATCCTGGGTTTTTTGACGGGATATCTGATTCGCCATCGGGCACTGCGATGCTGGTCCTGGATCGATAGCCTGACCGTTCTGTTGTTCACCTTGCCAGCGACCGTTGTCGGCATCGGGCTGATCGGCTTGTGGAATCGGCCCTGGACCAATGTCGTCTACGCAACACCGCTGATCGTCCTGCTGGGCTATCTGGCGAAATACCTGGCGCTGAGCAGCCGAATCGCCGTAGCACAGCTGATGACGATGCCTGACTCGCTCGAGGAGGCCGCCGCCATTGCCGGCGCGGGATGGTGGCGGCGGATGTTATGGATCGTGGTACCTCTGGCCGGGCGTGGCCTGGCAGCCAGTTGGCTGGTTGGCTATCTTTTTTCGTTGCGGGATACCGGCATCACCCTGCTGGTCTATCCGCCCGGCGCGGATACGTTGCCGGTGCGGATTTTTACCCTGATGGCAAATGGCTCGCCAGCGCTGATCGCTGCCTTGTGCCTGATGCTGGCGCTGGCCACCTGGCTGCCTGGGATGGTGCTCTGGCGAATTGTTCGTCGCCGCGGAGTTTGGTCGTAATGGATTCGGGCGAGCGGGCGCATCACGAAGGGCGGATTCGACTTGAACGGGTATTCAGGACCTATGCTGAAACGGCCGTACTGGAAGATTTTTCACTGACGATCGAACCCGGAGAACGGCTGGTCATTCTCGGCCCGTCAGGCTGCGGCAAAACCACCTTGCTGCGCCTGATCGCCGGTTTCGAACCACCAGACCGGGGGGCTGTCTGGCTCGGCAATGAGCGGGTGGCTGCGGACGGTGAGATATTGACGCCGCCGGAGCGTCGCCACCTCGGTATGGTGTTTCAGAATCTCGCGCTGTGGCCGCATTTCAGCGTTGCGGGCAATATCGAATTCGGGCTCAAGGCGATGGGCTTGCCACGCCGGGAGCGAAAAGCACGGATCGCCGAACTGCTGGCGCTTGTCGGGCTGGAACGATTCGCGGAACGCAGGCCTGATGAATTGTCCGGCGGGCAACAACAACGGGTTGCTCTGGCGCGGGCCCTGGCCACCCGTCCGCGGGTATTGTTGCTCGACGAACCATTCTCCAGCCTCGATCCGGCGCTCGCGGAGCGGCTGTACAGGGAAATCGTCCAGTTGCAGATCCAGCTCGGACTGACGCTCGTTCACGTCACTCACAACCCGGCAGAGGCCGATGCGATCGCCACGCGCAAGATCACGATGGCTGTT
>CAZTJP010000273.1:0-3443 GCA_964613895.1 uncultured Thiotrichales bacterium
CCGGAACCGGATTCACCAACAAATCCCATGGGAGGAAGCCATCTCACGCGCGCCTTCATTTCCATACCCTCTATCGTGATCTTGTTCGCATATACTTGCATATCAGAATTATTGCTGATACAAGAGTTAGCGTTATGACATTGAAGCCTCGACGCAGGTGCACATCAACTGCGCGCGTCACGCCCGGCAAATAATCAAGGAATCCTAAAAAATGGTAGCTCTTACTCGCACAGTACCGGAATTCAGCCCGGTAATTGACCGATTTCTGCAACACTGTCACATCAAGCATTATCCACCCCGTTCCGTCATCATCCACGCAGGCGATCCACCGGAAACGCTGTACTTTATCACCCGCGGCTCCGTGACGGTAATGATCGAAGACAAGGATGGCCACGAAATGGTACTGGCCTACCTCAACAAGGGGGAATTCTTCGGTGAAATGGGATTGTTCGATGACAAGGCCCGCAGTGCCTGGGTTGTTGCCCGCACCGAATGCGAAGTGGCAGAAATCCACTACAACCAGTTCAAAAAGCTCTCCAGCGACGATTCCGAGATCCTGTTCTCACTCGCCACACAGATGGCGACCCGGCTGCGCGACACCAGCCGCAAAGTGATCGACCTGGCTTTCCTCGACGTGACCGGCCGCATCGCCCACACGCTGATGGAACTGTGCAAGCAGCCTGATGCCATGACCCATCCGGACGGCATGCAGATTCGCATCACCCGTCAGGAGATCGCCAAGATCGTCGGCTGCTCCCGCGAAATGGCTGGCCGCGTACTCAAGGATCTGGAGGCCCAGGGCCTGATCACTGCCCACGGCAAGACCATCGTGGTATTCGGCGCCAGGTAACAAGCCCCGCACGTAACGAAAATGGCCCGCATGCGGGCCATTTTTTTTGTTGCGAGAGACAACTCAGCCAAACAATGCCCGCACAGCCTCGCCCGGCTCATCCGCACGCATGAACGCCTCACCCACCAGAAACGCATTGACGTTTGCCGCCCGCATGCGCTCGACATCCGCGCGGCTGTGAATGCCGCTTTCGGTGACCACGATCCGATCCTCGGGGATCTGATCGAGCAGGTCCAGCGTGGTCTCCAGGCGAGTCTCGAAAGTTTTCAGATTGCGATTGTTGATGCCGACCAGTGGCGCCTTCACCGCCAGCGCCTGCTCAAGTTCTTGCGCATCATGCACCTCGATCAGCACATCCATGCCCATCGAATGCGCCAGCCCGGCCAACGCCGCCAACCGTTCGGGCTCGAGCGCCGCCACGATCAGCAGTATGCAATCCGCACCAATACTGCGCGCCTCATGGACTTGATAGGGATCGATGATGAAGTCCTTGCGAATCACCGGCAGGTCACAAGCATCACGGGCGGCCTGCAAATACGCCTCCGAGCCCTGAAAGAAGTCACGGTCGGTCAACACCGACAGGCAGGCGGCGCCACCCCGCGCATAACTGCGGGCAATCCCGGCAGGATCGAAATGCTCCCGCAACACCCCCTTGCTGGGCGAGGCGCGCTTGATCTCGGCGATCACCGCCGGCTCACCGCTGTCGATCCTGCGCCGCAAAGCCTGCACGAAGCCGCGTGGCGGAGAGGCAGCCGCCGCGCGTTCCTGCAACACGGACACGGGCGTCTCGGCGGACCGCTGGGCGATCTCTTCCGCCTTGCGCGCAAGAATGGTGGTCAGAATATCGGGCCGGGCGTTCATGCGCGGGCAAACGATTGCGTCTTCTCGACCAGCGCTTCCAGCCTGGCTGCCGCCGAGCCGTCGGCAATCACCGCCTTGGCTTTGGCAACGCCGTCGCACAAGGTCGCTTCAAGGCCAGCCACATACAGGGCAGCGCCGGCATTGAGCGCCACGACATCCCGTGCCGGGCCGGGTTCGTTGGCAAAAACACGGCGGATCACCGCCAGGCTTTCCTCGGCATCACCAACCTGCAAGGCGCTCAGCGGCGCCTCCTCGAAATCGAACTCCGATGGCTTGATGGTGTAACAGGTCACCGAGCCATCGCACAGCTCGGCACAATGCGTCTCGGCACCGAGGCTGATCTCGTCCATGCCATCATCGGAATGCACCACCATCACATGCCGCGCCCCGAGCGCCTTGCAAACCTCCGCAATCGGCTCGACCAGTTCCTGGCTGAACACGCCGAGCAACTGATTGGGCGCACCGGCCGGATTGGTCAGCGGCCCGAGCACATTGAAAATGGTTCGCACCCCCATTTCCTTGCGTGGACCGATGGCATGCTTCATGGCGCTGTGATGCAGTGGCGCAAACATGAATCCAACGCCGACCGACTCGATGCACTCGGCCACCTGCTCCGCCGTCAGTTGCAGATTGACGCCCGCCGCTTCCAGCAGATCGGCGCTGCCGGACTGGCTCGACACCGAGCGATTGCCATGCTTGGCGACCCGGCCGCCCGCCGCCGCCACCACGAAAGTACAAGCAGTGGAGATATTGAACGTACCCGAACCATCGCCGCCAGTACCGACGATATCGACCAGATGTTCCGGGTTGGCCCGTACCGGCGTGGCCAGCTCACGCATGACTTCGGCTGCCGCGGTGATCTCGTCGATGGTCTCCCCCTTCATGCGCAAGCCGATCAGGAATCCGCCAATCTGCGCCGGCGTGGCCTCACCGGTCATGATGGCGCGCATCACCTGGGTCATCTCCTCGCGCGTCAGATCTCGGTGTTCCAGCACCGCCTGGATGGCTTGGGACAGGTTCATGAGCGGGTTCCTCCTTTCTGGTCGAGAAAATTCTGCAATAGATCATGCCCATACCGGGTGAGTATAGACTCAGGGTGAAACTGCACCCCTTCGATCTGGAACTGTTGATGGCGGACGCCCATGATCGCATCGAACTCGCCCTGTTCATCGCAAGTCCAGGCGGTGACTTCGAGACAGTCGGGCAAATGCTCTCGCTCGATCACCAGCGAATGATAACGCGTCGCCTCGAACGGATTCTCGAGCCCGGCGAACACCCCCTGACCGTGGTGATGGATCATCGATGTCTTGCCATGCATGATCTCGCGCGCATGAACCACCTTGCCGCCAAACGCCTGCCCGATGCTCTGATGGCCAAGGCAGACACCCAAGATCGGCAACTTGCCGGCGAAGTGTCTGATCGCCGCGACCGAAACACCAGCCTGATCGGGCGTGCAGGGACCGGGCGAAATCATCAAATGATCCGGCGCCAGCGCCTCGATGTCCTCGACACGCACCTCATCGTTGCGCCGCACCACCACCTCTGCGTTCAGCTCACCGAGATATTGCACCAGGTTATAGGTGAACGAATCGTAATTGTCGATCATCAACAGCATGTCGCCGGTATCCTGTTTGTCGCCAAGCGCGACATTATATACTTGCCTTCACGCCCCATGCGCCCCAATCTTTGCACGGCTAATTCACGCTCCCATCAAACCCAAGTAAAAACAAAA
>CAZTJP010000274.1:0-3430 GCA_964613895.1 uncultured Thiotrichales bacterium
GGCTCGACGGCCGCTTCCCTGCGGCCGACGCCCGTGCACGACCCACTGACCACCGGGATGCTCCGAGGCGGTTTCTGGCGGCGTTCTTTTTTTGAGGCTTTGCTCCGTTTTGTCGCATCGGTTTTCCATATCGGTGCAATGGCCGCCTCATTTTGGGCTGTGTGTTCTGATTTACCCTTGAAGTAATGCGGAATTTGCCTGTTGGCATTTATCTTGCTTTCCGTGGGGTATTCGTAAATACCGCAGCAATGCAGGAGTAAGCACGATGTCGGAACTCAAGCTCAATTTGTTCTCGTTCAAGGGGAAAATTCGTACCTTGCATTTAACCTGGTTCGCTTTTTTCCTGACTTTTATGGTGTGGTTCAACCATGCGCCATTGATGGCTTCGATCCAGGAAACATTCGGGTTGACGGTGCAGCAGGTGAAAGCATTGCTGATCATCAATGTGGCGTTGACGATTCCGGCCCGTATTGTCATCGGCATGCTGGTCGATCGTTATGGTCCGCGTATCACCTTTTCGGTTTTGTTGTTCGTTTCCAGCCTGATCTGTTTTTTCTTCGCGATGGCAAATTCCTATCAGATGTTGCTGGTGTCACGCTTCATGCTGGGTTTCGTCGGCGCGGGGTTCGTGATCGGGATTCGTATGATCGGCGAGTGGTTTCCGGCCCGTCAGGTCGGATTGGCCGAGGGAATCTATGGTGGCTGGGGTAATTTTGGCTCCGCAGCTTCGGCGATGCTGCTGCCGACTCTGGCGTTGTGGTATGGCGGTGAAAATGGCTGGCGCTGGGCAATCGCCACTACTGGCGCGGTAGCGCTGTTGTATGCCTTTGTTTTCTATCGGCTGGCACGTAATACGCCCAAGGGTTCGACTTATTTCAAGCCGAAGAAGACGGGGGCGATGGAGGTCACCAGCAAGGGTGATTTCTTTTTCTATTTGCTGATGAATGTGCCGATGTATGCGGCGCTGGCAGTACTGGCGTGGAAATTGGGGCCTGCCAATCTGAAAATTGTCGGCGCCTGGGAAACCAATTTGATCTATGCGGGCTTGGCAGTGCTGTATCTGTATCAGGCTTCGCATGTCTGGCGGATCAACAAGCATGTTTTTTACGAGGAGGTGCCGGAGATCCATCGCTACAAGTTCAAGCAGGTGGCGATTCTGGATCTGGCGTATTTTGTGACTTTTGGTTCGGAACTGGCGGTCGTCTCGATGTTGCCGCTGTTTTTCAAGAATACCTTTGACATCAGTCAGGTCGAGGCGGGGTTGCTGGCGTCGGGTTTTGCGTTCATGAATCTGGTGGCGCGTCCTGGCGGGGGGTTTTTCAGTGACCGTTTTGGGCGCAAGAAGTCGTTGACCATTTTGTTGACAGGCCTGGCGATCGGTTATTTCGTACTCGGCAATATCCATTCGGGCTGGCCGATCGCGCTGGCGGTGTTGGCGACGATGGCCTGTTCCTTTTTCGTCCAGGCGGGAGAAGGCGCGGTGTTCGCCATCGTGCCGTTGGTCAAGCGGCGCATGACCGGCCAGGTGGCAGGCATGGCAGGTGCTTACGGTAATGTGGGCGCGGTGACTTTTCTCACGGTATTCTCGTTCGTCACGCCGCAGTTGTTCTTTTTCACGATTGCGGCCGCGGCACTGGTGGCGATCGTGGCGGTACAGTTTCTCGACG
The DNA here is from genome assembly GCA_964613895.1 of uncultured Thiotrichales bacterium. Taxonomy (GTDB): domain Bacteria; phylum Pseudomonadota; class Gammaproteobacteria; order UWMA-0217; family UWMA-0217; genus HyVt-560. Next base: position 1,668 of record CAZTJP010000274.1, read on the forward strand.
AGCCGGAAGGTCAGACGGCCGAAGTCATGGAGGATGGCACGGTGCAGATGATCGACGTAAGCTAGCGGGGTGATGAGCGCCGAATTGCAACTGGATTACGCCTGCCGTACCGAGGCAGGCGACAAGCCCGAGAATGCCGATGCGTCGGGAGCGCGTGCGCCGGAAGGCGATTTGCTGCTGACCAAGGGGGCGGCGGCAGCGATCGCCGACGGCATGAGCGCCAGCGAGGGTGGCAGGGAGGCTGCCGAGGTTTGCGTGACGGGGTTTCTGAACGATTATTTCAGTACGCCCGAGTCATGGACGGTGCGCACCTCCGGCGCCAAGGTGTTGGGCGCCATCAACCGCTGGCTCTGTGGCCAGGGGCAGACGCGCTACGATTCGGCGCGCGGCATGGTGACGACTTTCAGCGCGGCGGTGATCAAGTCCACGACCGCCCATATCTTCCATGTGGGGGATAGCCGGATCTATCTGTATCGCCGGGGGGAGTTGGAGCAGCTGACGCGGGATCATCGCATCTGGCTGTCGAATGAGCGCGAGTTTCTATCGCGTGCGATGGGCGCGGATCCACATGTCGATATCGATTACCGCAAGGTAGCGCTGGAAGAGGGCGACTTGCTGTTCTTTTCCACCGACGGGGTTCATGAGCATCTGTCCGATCTTCAGTTGAAGCGATTCCTCGAGGCGGGGGATGGCAGTCTCAAACGGACGGTCAACGAGATCGTCGAAGCGGCACTGAAGAGCGGTAGTGGCGACAACGTGACCTGTCAGTTGGTGCGGATCGTGTCATTGCCGACGGAAAACGAAAAGGATGTGATGCAGCGTCTCAATGAGCTGCCGTTTCCGCCCGATCTGCGTCCCGGCATGCGGATCGATGATTACGAGATTCTGCGCGAATTACATGCCAGCAAGCGCAGTGAGGTATTTCTCGCGCTCGATACCGTCAACAAGGAAAAGGTGGTGTTGAAGACGCCATCGGTCAATTACCGGGATGATCCCGAATACCTCGATGCCTTTTTGCATGAGGAATGGGTGGGCCGACGGGTGAACAATGTGCATGTCGTCAAGGTATTCAAGCCCAGACGCCGGCGGTTTCTGTATAACGTCTCCGAGTATATCGAGGGCAAGAGCCTGGCGCAGTGGATGAATGACCATGGGCCGGCAACCTTGGCGCAGACCCGAAACTTCATTGCTCAGATCATCGACGGCTTGCGGGCCTTGCACCGGCTGGAAATGGTGCATCAGGATCTCAAGCCCGACAATATACTGATCGACCGCTATGGCACTTTGAAGCTGATCGACTTCGGCTCGACCCGTGTGGCGGGCATGGATGAGATCGACTCCACGCTCGACCGCAGCACGCCGCAAGGCACGCTCAGCTACGCCGCTCCGGAATGCCTGCGCGGCGAAGGCTGTACGCGCCGGTCCGACTTCTATTCGCTCGGGGTGATCGCATACCAGTTACTCACGGGCGCGCTGCCTTATGGGGAAACCGACAGCCCGCAGCTCAAACGCAAGCTCGTCTACCGTTCTGCCCGGCAGTATGCCCAGGTGCCGGAGTGGATGGACGCCGCGCTGGCCAAGGCCGTCAATCCCGAGCCCCGGCAGCGGTATGCGCATCTGTCCGAGTTTCAGCAGGATCTGAGTCACCCCAATCCGGAATTCGAGAATCACGACATTCCGCTGATCGAGCGCAATCCGCTGGGTTTCTGGAAAGGGCTGGCGCTCGTATCACTGCTTGCCAACCTGCTGTTGCTGCTGTTCCT
>CAZTJP010000275.1:0-3420 GCA_964613895.1 uncultured Thiotrichales bacterium
ACCACGGGCACAACGGCAGCGCGGCGAATTCACGCTGGCCCGATTCAAATGCCCAGCTTTCCACCCACCAATACCCTCGGTTATCCTCATATAATCTCTTGTGCCAAGCGGCGTCATTCCGGCATGGACGCCGGAATCCAGTGCCACGGAAGGCAATCACGACGTTGCTGCACAACCTGTGGCTGGATCCCCGCATCCTGCGAGGATGACGGAACTGGGGCGCTCCACAAAACCTGCTACTGGTGCACAGGGGCTTGAGGCCAGATTGCAGTCGTTATCCAGACTCCTGGCATACCCCTTTTGTTTTTACATGGGTCTGATGGGAGTGGGAATTAGCCGTGCCCAGAAGCTGCTCAACCCCGGTCAACGTCAGTTCAGCACAAAACGAAACCACAGCGCTCGCGCGTCGTGACGGGAGAGCATATCCATCGCCAGACTTAGACGCCAGCCGGGACGCTGAACGAACAGCTCGATGCTGTCGATACCCGGCCAATAACGGGTCCCCAGTTCGCTATTGCCCCGCTGCCACGATACCCCCGGCCCGACAAACGAATGGCCTCGCTGATAACGATATTCGAACAAGCCATTGATACCGGCTGCAATCTGTTGGCTCAAACTCAGTTGTAACCGCGGCCTGAGGCGCTGAACGAAATCAGGCTTGGTACCCATGGTTCCGCTGACCAGCGGCTGAAGGCTCAAAGTGCCGTTTTCTTCTATGACCTCACGGTCGCTCGATGCAGTCGCACGCGTAAAAGGCGCCTTGTTCCAATCAATGTAACCCAGCAGATCGGTCATCCAGGCGTTCAACCGAAAACCGGTGTTGGACAACCAACGGAGATTCAAGTCGACACTGGTTCCAACACCAATGGGGCGCGGAACGCTACGCTCGAACAACTCATCCTTGCTGTAGAAATAGTCGATCACTGCTGTGTGGCTGGAGCCTTGGAGCCGGCCGTCGACGAGATCATCGGCGTGAAACAGGCTCAAGCCCCATTGAAGATGAAGTTGCTGGTTGAGTGACTGGTCCATGCGCAAACGAACGCCAGTGGCGGAATAACGCAACGCATGCAAATCAAGCCGATAGATACGTCTCGGCTCATTGGCAAGCCTGTTTTCGGAAGCATAATACAGATCTGCGGTATCCGGACTGAAATCGAGCGCCATATCGAAACGATACAGCAACCCAACGCCCCAACGATCGAAACGCACGCCAAGTTCGAACCAGTTCCAGGTAGACTGCTGCTGTCCGCCAGAATAATTACCTCGCCAACTGTTAATTGCCGCATGGATAGAGACCGGCTCACTGTAGCTGAAACTATCGACACGCATGTAGATCCGGCTTCCGGCCACAGCCGGCTGGCTGAAAACACCCAGCAGTATCATCACCATGACAAGAAACAAAACGGGCGGCATAAGCCGCCCGATCATTCCATCTTTCATCACTCTCCGGTCCGGAAGCTACTGCAAGCTATCGAAGTCACCGTTGCCCCACAAGATATACGTCACACCATTGTGAGGCGTCACAGTACCCACCTCATGACCATTGACCCGAATCGAGCCAGTGACATCATTTTCGTTGCCATGCACCGTCATTTTGGCGCCATCCGGATTCGACACGTCGACATCCAAGTCTGGTCCACCGGCATAACTGGTTTCAACGGTAAAGCGAGTCACATCGTCCCGGATAGCAGTGAACGACACGCTACCCGCCTTGAATCCATTACGCGCCCCACTGAGCACCACTTTCGAATCAGGGAAACCACTCAGGGCAAGGTCCAGCGTAACAGTAATCGACGCCTTCATGAAGTTGTTCGAGGTTTCTTCGAAATCACCGTCTCCGAACCCCAGGGTATCGAAATCCTTCGCGTTCGATACATTCAACTCAACCTTTCCAGAGAGCGACCGGTTATCACTGGCACTGAGGTCACCGTTCAGAACGACTCGTTTCAGACTCAAATTCGGCCCCTGAGTTGACGCGCCCTGGCCAGCCAGCTTGACGAATTCCAGCCCACTGTCCCCGACGAATGAATAACGGGTTCCATCCTTGTCTTCCTGGGTCAACGTCATCTTGCCTTCCAGGGTGGCATCTGTGATATCGGGGTTTTCAGGAGCGTTCTGGGCAGTCACATCTATCGCGGTTCCTGTATTGATGACAAAGTGGAAGTTATCGAGTTTCAGTGTGGTATTCGTCCCATTGAGCAAACCTGAAACGCGCATATCCACCTTGGAAATGCTTGAGGATTGGCTTCCGCCAACCACAGAATCCGGGATATTGGTGTCAATATTCAGCGCAACCTTGGAATCACCGATCTGAGTTTCAGCAATGGTAATATTCAGGCCATCCCCATTGTCATCGGTACGACTGACTGTCACCGGAATATCGACGCCATCGAACATGACGGTGTGCTCCCCAATGAGATTGTCTTGACTCACACCATCCAGCTCGGCAACCACGGCATCCAGTATCAGTGCGAACTGGTCTGTCAGCATCGTAGCTTGTTTATTGAATACCTGCGACACCAGCTCAATATCCCCAGAAAACTCTTTTGCAGAAGCCTTCATTTTGTCCAGCGAGGTAAACCAGGCTCGGACTTCAGAAATCAGGGATTGGGCCCGCTTGATATCCGTTTCTGATGCATTCAGCGGTTTGGGATCAAAATTACCGTTGTTGTCGATGCGTGCTTCGATAGCCGCTAGTTTTCCAGATACATCGATATCGGAAGCCTGAGATTCTGCTCGCACCTCCTCGACAATTTGAGTCGCATGGATTTTGTCATTGCCATCGAGCTTGCCATCCTCGAATGATTCGGCCAGATCGGCCAGCCCCTTGCTCAACCCGCCTTCAGCCGAAAATACGACTTTGCCGATGCCGGCAATAAATGCGGCGTAATCCTTCTCATCCTTGCTGGCCTTGCCTTTTGCCTCAGTACTCGTGATATCTGCTGGCCGTACAGCGATAATGTTCACCCCGGCAATCTGATTGACTTCCGAGATTGCTGCTTCTATCGCACGCTTATCAACGCTGTTGCCGGAACCCAGCACGCGCGCGGCTGCCATATGCGTCAGTGGCGTAATCTGTACCTTGACGGACTTTCCTTTTACCACCGGCCCCAAAACGGCATTCATGGCAAAATCATTGGGCAGTGAGATCGACTCGCCAAAGGGGCAATCCGGAATATTATGTACATCGCAAACCATTGTAGCGCCTTCCTGAGGCACGACAGTCACCTTGATCGGGCCGCCCTGGTAATTTTCATCGAGCACCAGCTTGTAGTTGCCCTGATCATCCGTGGTCGTTTCACCAACCAAGCCCTTGTCACCACCATTCACGTCAAGCTCATGAGCCTTTACCAGTCCATGCTTGATAATGCCCTTGGCCGTTGTACCTTCCAGCGTTGTATCGGGATTTCCACTACCACC
>CAZTJP010000276.1:0-3414 GCA_964613895.1 uncultured Thiotrichales bacterium
CGTCGAGCAGCCCGACTGAGAAACGTCTGTGACAAAAAAATCCCCGGCCGGGCCGGGGATTTTTCTGGCTTCGAGCTGTATGGTTACAGTTCGAAAGGTGGCAGTTTCTTGTCGATCAGCTGGTTGCTCAGCGTGACATATTTCGGCATGCCATTGCTGTCATACTCGGGGTAGGCCTCACCCTGGATCAAGGGGTAGAGATACTCCTTGCACTTGTCGGTGATGCCAAAGCCGTCCTCGGAAATGAAGTCCAGCGGCATCATCTTCTCGACATTGGCCACTTCGCTGAGCGGTGCTTCGCCAATGCTCCATTTGTACGGGCTGGAGGATTCACGAACAACGGTCGGCATGATGGAGTTCTTGCCTTCCAGCGCCTTTTCGACACCCGCCGCTCCCAGTGCATAGGCTTGTTCGACATCGGCTTCAGACGCCAGGTGACGAGCAGCACGTTGCAGATAGTCGGCGACGGCCCAGTGGTATTTATAGCCGAGCGCATCCTTGATGATATTGGCGACCACCGGTGCGGCACCACCCAGCTGGGCGTGGCCAAACGAGTCGCGGGTACCCTGTTCGGCAAGGAATTTCCCATCCGGCCAGTGACAGCCTTCCGATACCACCACCGAGCAATAGCCGTGTTCCTTGACCTTGGCGTCCACCGCCGCGAGGAATTTTTCCTGATCGAATTCCACTTCGGGAAACAGTGTCACGACGGGAATGCCGTAGTCCTCGACCAGCGCGCCCGCCGCGGCGATCCAGCCGGCATGGCGACCCATGACTTCGATGACGAAGATCTTGGTCGAGGTGGCCGCCATCGAGCGCACATCGTAAGAGGCTTCGAGCGTGGACACCGCAATGTATTTGGCGACCGAGCCGAATCCCGGGCAGTTGTCGGTGATCGGCAGATCGTTATCGACGGTTTTCGGGATGTGAATGGCCTGGACGGGAAAGCCCATCTTTTCGGACAACTGGGAGACCTTGTAGCAGGTATCCGCCGAGTCGCCACCGCCATTGTAGAAAAAATAGCCGATATCATGTGCCTTGAAGATCTCGATCAGGCGCTCATATTCGCGCTTGTTGTCTTCGAGGCTCTTGAGCTTGAAGCGGCAGGAGCCGAATGCGCCGGAAGGCGTGGTCTTGAGCGCGGCGATGTTTTCGGCGGATTCCTGGCTGGTGTCGATCAGCTCCTCGGTCAGCGCGCCAATGATGCCGTTGCGCCCGGCATAGACCTTGCCGATCTTGTCCGGATGCTTGCGTGCGGTTTCGATGACACCGCAAGCGGAAGCGTTGATGACGGCCGTCACGCCGCCGGATTGAGCATAGAATGCGTTTTTTGGCATGAGTATGAGACTCCGTTGGGTTTCAGGAATTCAGGCTTCGATAGTAGTTGATCAGAATCTCGGCAACCTCGGGGCGTGAAAATTCCTTCGGTGGCGCAATACCTTGAGCCAGCATTTCGCGAACCTTGGTGCCTGACAGCAGGACGAAATCGTCCTTGGTGTGATCCGGCGCCTCGCTCATCATCACGACCTTGTTCAGCTTCTTGGAATAGGCGGTGTGGTCGGCACGGAAAATCTCGATGTCCAGCGCACCTTCGGGGACTTCCTCATCGAAGATCGTCTGCGCATCGAAGGCGCCGTAGTAGTCGCCGACACCCGCATGGTCACGGCCGACGATGAAATAGTCCGCACCCATGTTCTGACGGAACGCGGCATGCAGCACCGCTTCGCGGGGACCGGCATAGAGCATGTCGAAGCCGTAACCCGTGACCATGACGCTGTTGGGCGGAAAATAGAGTTCCGCCATCTTGCGAATGGCTGCATCACGCACATCCGCCGGAATATCGCCGGGCTTGAGCTTGCCGAGCAGCATGTGGATCACCAGGCCGTCGCAGCCGAGGCGGTCCATGGCCATGTGGCAGAGTTCTTCGTGCGCCAGGTGCATCGGGTTGCGGGTCTGGAACGCCACGACCTTGTTCCAGCCGCGTTCCTTGATTTCGTTGCGGATCTCGACGGCTGTGCGGAAAGTGTCAGGGAAGTCGGTCTGGAAGTAGGAGAAATTCAGTACCTTGATCGGGCCGGAAACGGCGAAGTTGCCCTGGCTCAGGAAGGTGGCGACGCCCGGATGTTCCGTGTCAGTGGTGCGGTAGATCTTGTCCGCCATGGCGGTGAGCTGTTCGTCGGAGATCTCCTCGATCGCTTCCACATCCATCACTGCAAGCACCGGGTTGCCTTCGACGTTGGGGTCACGCAGCGCGATGCGCTTGGCGCCTTCGATACCTGAGACATCCTTGGTCAAGTTGAGTACCGGCGTGGGCCAGAAGACGCCATCGGTGGTTTTCATGGTGTCGCAAACGCTCTGCGCGTCGGCAACATTCATGTAACCGGTCAGCGGGTTGAAGTAACCCCCGCCGAGCATGACGGCATTGGCTGCAGCTGCGGAAGTGAGCAGCAGGGAAGGCAGGGACTCCGCCTCGTGCGAAAGCGCGTGATGTTCTTCGGTATCGTAAACGAACAGGGGGTTCAGCTCATCGGAGCCCAGTGGCTTGATCATGGTTTCCTCCATAAAAATCGGGAAGCGCGATCCGGGATGCATGCAAGGGAGGGAAGTACAGTGCCCGGTCGATCGCGCGCGAAAAAATCCGCGTGATTGTGCCCGATCCCCCATTTTTCTGCTAATCCATTGGGTTTATGGGTAGATCAATCACTCGTATGAATATGGACGCTGCCGTCCGGTCCAACCGGGCCGGTATCCCGGTTCAGTGCGCGGGATCGATGCGGTAGGCTGCATGGCAGGCGACGCAGTTCTGCATCAATGTCGCCAACTGCTCCAATGTGTGCGCCTTGTCACCCAAGTCGTCAGCGTCCAGCGCCAGTTGATCGAAGGCCTTGTGCGTGCCCAGCCCCAGTTTCTTGAACTCCAGCGGCAGCCGCTTCATCAATGAGACGGGAACTTCCTGTTGCGCGGCCCGGCCCACCTTGCGGGCCTCGGCGGCTGCCTGTGCGAAGTCGTCCTTGTTGACGGCGCTGATGATGCCTTGTACCGCACCGAGAAAAGCGCGCATTTCTCCGAGCACCAGGTCACGTTCTCCTTCCGGCAGCACGATTGCCAGCCGACCATCACTGGCCTGAATCGTTTCTCCCTTGATGATGAATACATAGCCCATGGCGCCGACGGCGGCGGCCAGCATCAGTGACAGCATCCAGCAGAATTTGCACATTGGATTGACCTCATATGTCGTGAAAATTTGCGTATGTCAGCAGATTCACGCCATGCTGTCCATGCGCGGGATGCGAAGGGGCGGCGTTGGAAGAATACGTGTTGCCAGTCGGCGCGGGTGCCGGCCGGGATAACTTGAGTCCTTGAAAGTGGTGCCCAGGAGAGGACTTGAACCTCCACGGGGTTGCCCCCACTAGC
>CAZTJP010000277.1:0-3375 GCA_964613895.1 uncultured Thiotrichales bacterium
CTAACGATACGTGCTCAGTCCCCGTTCAGGTCGCATTCGCGACTTTAGCAGGTAGAATGGGCGTCGATATGAACGACCAACCGGGCGTCGAGACAAAGCACGGAAACCATTGAACAATGCAGCAACCATGAAGTACCTCATACAGACACTATTGCTGGCCCTGGCCTGCGCATCGGCAGCGGCCAGCTACAGTGACGTGGAGGACAACCTGCCCACTATCGGCGACCCGGCCAACCAGGCCCTGACCCCCCGGGAAGAAGGCCGGCTCGGTCGTGAACTGCTTACCCAGTTACGTCGGGAACTTCCGATTATCGAGGATGTCGAGCTGAACTACTATTTATCCAATCTCGGTACCCGGCTGCTGAACCAGGCTGGCAACGTCCAGTTTCCGTTCCACTTCCTGATCCTCCAAGACCCAACGATCAACGCTTTCGCAGCACCCGGCGGCATCATCGTCGTCCACACGGGGTTGATCGACCTGGCGCAGAGCGAGGACCAGCTTGCCGCCGTGCTCGCCCACGAAATCGCTCATGTCACCCAGCGCCACCTGGCGCGTTTCTACCAAAAGGCCAGCAAGGTCGATATCGGCACCACATTGGGCATACTGGCCGCCATCATTGCCAGCAGCCAAGTACCCGCACTGGGCCAGGCCGCGCTCTACACCGGCCTGGCCGCCAATACCAGCGCCAAACTGGCATTCACGCGCGCCAACGAACGCGAAGCCGACCGTATCGGCAGACAGATCCTGACAGGCGCCGGCTACGACCCCAAGGCCATGAGCCGCTTTTTCGAACGGCTGCGCGAGACCAGCCACACCAATGAAGACGCCGCACTGGAATTCCTGCAAACCCACCCGTTACCCACGGCACGTATCGCAGACCAGTTCTCGATATTCGACCATGACAAGCCCGCTGCATCGAAGCCCACCCCGCCCGACTCGCTTGCTTTCGAGACATTCCAGGCACGCACCCGAGGATTGACCCACAGCCTGTCCAACCAGACCGATGCGAATTCGGGAACACGCGATGCAACCATCCTCTCCCGCGCCGTCGCGCTACAGCAAAACGACCGCCCGGACAGTGCCCTGAAAGCCATCGCATCCTTGTCCGAAAAATGGAAAAACTCACTCAGCGCCCAACTGCTCACAGCGCGCGCCCTGATCAAGCAACAAAAATATCGTGCCGCACTGCGCCGGCTGGGGGCACTCTATCGGACACACCCAGACAATCCCGCCGTCCTGGAGACGCTCACCCGGGCCAGGCTCGCCACCGGCGACCCCGCCAAAGCCTATTCACTGATTGGGGCAGCCCGCTTCGATATCAGCCGCTGGCCACCGCTGGTCAAACTCAAGGCCGCGGCAGCCAGCAAGGCAGGCCACCCGGCGATCAGTCATGCGACCATGGCGACCTATTACATGGAAGTGGGGCTCCCGTCGGCGGCCATGGCGCAAATCGAAATCGCCGAGACGCTCCCTATGGTCAGCAAGGCGACCCGGGCAAAACTCAAGCTGCTCAAATCGAGACTGAAAGATCAAGGAAAGAAATGATGAAAGTTCATCTCACCGCGCTTGGCTGCCGGCTCAATGAAGCCGAACTCGAGAACTGGTCACGCCAGTTCCTGGGGCATGGTTTCACCCTGAGCGCGTCAGCCGAAGATGCCGATCTGGTGGTACTCAACACCTGCGCGGTCACGGGCGAAGCCAGCAGAAAATCCCGCAACCTCATCAACCGGCTGCATCGCCATAACCCGAATGCCAGACTGGTCGTCACCGGCTGCCACTCATCACTCAATCCGGAAGCCACCGCCGACACACTGGGGGTCGATCTGGTGATTCCCAACGAGCAAAAGCAGACACTGGCCGATATCACCATCCGCCAGCTGGGCCTCGATAACACCGGCCAGATGGGACAGCCAGACGATATCGCGCTATACGCCAGAGGGCGCCACCGGGCATTCATCAAGATTCAGGACGGATGTCGTTATCGCTGCACATTCTGTATCGTCACCGTCGCGCGTGGCGAGGAACGCAGTATCCCGGAGCGGGAAGTCATCGACACGATCAACCACTATGCGAGCCACGGCATACAGGAAGCGGTATTGACTGGCGTCCATGTCGGCGGCTATGGCTCCGATATCGGCTCCAGCCTGTTCCGGCTGGTACAGCGCATTCTCGTCGAAACGGATATACCGCGCCTGCGTTTCGCCTCCGTCGAACCCTGGGATCTGCCCGACGATTTCTTCAGCCTGTTCCAGGATGCACGTCTGATGCCACACATGCACCTGCCGCTACAAAGTGGCTCGGATTCCGTGTTGCGACGGATGGCCCGCCGCTGCAAGACTGCCGAGTTTCGCATGCTGATCGACAAGGCGCGCACACAGGTCGAACGGTTCAACGTCACCACCGACATCATCGCCGGTTTCCCCGGAGAAACCGAACAGGAATGGCAGCAGACATTGCAGTTCGTCGAATCCATCGGCTTCGGGCACATCCACATCTTTCCCTACTCTCCCCGAGAAGGCACCAAGGCGGCTCGCCTGCCCGACCAGATCGACAAAGCCACCCGCCAGCGCCGCTGCCGGGAGCTGGCGATGCTGGCAGAACAACTCAAGCACCAGGCCATGCAAAAGGAACTCGGTTCCAACCAGGCCGTATTGTGGGAAAGCCCCCAACAGCGATCCGATGGCACGGTCGAAATTCAAGGCTACACCCCGGGATTCCATCGTGTCCGCACTCTGCAACCCGAAGGCATGGCGCTGGAATACCAGGTTACCGACACCCACCTGACCGGCATCAGTACCCATCCGCCCCTGCTCGAAGGCGTGATCCTGGATCCCAACACAGATGATTGAGCAACTATCGAAAACCCTGCTCGAGCGCATGCGACAGCAAGGCGAGATACTCGTCACCGCCGAATCCTGTACCGGTGGATGGATCGCCAAAGCGGTGACCGACCACCCCGGCAGTTCTGTTATTTTCGATCGAGGCTTCGTCACCTACAGCAATGAAGCCAAACAGCAAATGCTCGGTGTCCGGGCCACCACCCTCGAGCGCCATGGCGCAGTCAGTGAACAAACAGTCATCGAGATGGCTCAAGGCGCCCTGCAACAAGGCGCCGGCACCCTTTCCGTTGCCGTCAGCGGCATTGCCGGCCCCGACGGCGGCAGCCCCGGCAAACCGGTGGGCTCAGTCTGGTTTGCCTGGCAACACGGGGAAAAATCCGTCACCCGCTACTGCCGTTTCGAAGGCGATCGCAACGCCGTGCGACGCCAGGCCGTGGCAACTGCCATTCAGGGAGTGCTCGAACTGCTGTCCTAACCCAAATTTCTCACAGGATCACGGCTGCGGCCGCCCAATGCGGCGCGCTGACTGGCGTT
>CAZTJP010000278.1:0-3370 GCA_964613895.1 uncultured Thiotrichales bacterium
CAGGTATTGAGGGTTATGCTTTCCTCAGCGCCTCGCGGTAAAAGTCACGCCCGTCGGGCTGGGTTTTGAACCGTTTATAAGCCCAGTTGTATTGCGCCGGGTTGCGGCGTACCAGGGTTTCGAGTTGCCGGTTCATGGCGGTGCAAGCCACTTCGATCTTATCGGCATAGAGTTCGGGGTTCTGCCATTGGGCGTTGATGCGGTATTTGCCGTTTCGGAGACGTTCGGCGAAGACGAACAGTACCGGCGTCTGTTTTTTCATCACCAGGCGGGGCAGCAGATACATGGTGTAGGCGGGAATGCCGAAGAATGGAGCGAACACGCCGCTGCCGGCTTCCGGTTCCTGGTCGGGCAGGATGCCGCTGCATTGTCCGGCGTTCAGCGCGCGGGCAAGGGCGCGCACGCCGGTGGCGTCGGTGGGTACCAGGACGGCGCCGGTGCTCTGGCGCGCTTCGCGTAGCCAGCCGGCGATTCGTTCGATACGTGGCGGGCGGAACAGCGAAGTCATGCTGGTATGAGCGCCAAAGAGCTGGCCGACGAATTCCCAGTTGCCGAGATGTGGTGAGGCGATGACCAGACCGTGCCCACGGTCGTAGGCGGCCAGTGCATGGCGAAGGGCTTCGGGGTTGTCCACCAGCGCGGTGATCCGTTTGCGGCCGAGCCGCCAGAGGCGCGGGGCTTCGAGCATGGTCGCCGCCATGTGTCCAAGCGACTCGCGGGCGGTTTGTTCGCGCCATTCCCGGGATTTGTCGGGGAAGCACAGTTCGAGGTTGACCAGGCTGATACGTTTTTCGCGACTGTCGAGTCGCCAGCTGAGTTCACCGATCAGCCGGCCAAGCGCCTGATTGAAGCGCAACGGTGTCAGGCTCAGCGTACGAATTGTCAGCAGAATCAGCCAGTCGCGCATGGTGTCGAACTGTCCTGACTGGAGGGTTCGGCGGCGGGCAGGCCCTGTCGCATCAAGGGCATCAGGGTGGTCTTCAACGTTTTGAACAGTTGAGGGTTGTTGCGTTCTTCCCTGGCCAGCAGTTGCTTCATGTGTTCACGTTGGCTGGGGGCTTCGAAGCAGGCGGGGCAGTTCTCTTCGATCACCGGCAGCCCGGAAACCGTCGCAAAATCCCGCAACTGCCGTTCGCGCGCGTAGACCAGCGGACGAATCACACGCAGGTCACCCTGATCGATTCGGTAATGTGCCTTCATGGTCTTGAGTTTGCCGCCAAAGAAGGCAGACATCAAAAAACTTTCTGCCAGATCGTCGAGATGTTGGGCCAGCGCCAGGACGTTGTAGCCGGCCTCGCGGCAGGTCTTGTACATCAGACCACGTTTCATGCGGGCGCAGAAGGCACAGTAGGAATCATTGTCCATGTGCGTACCGGCGATATCGACGATCGGCTCCTCGATATAGTGATAGTCGATGCCCTGTTCATGCATCCAGGGAATCAACGCCCGGGGTGAAAATGAGTCCGACTGAGGGTCGATGGTCACCGCACCCAGTTCGAATCGGACCGGCGCATGACGCTGAAAATGGCGCAGAATCTGTAGCAGCGACAGCGAATCCTTACCCCCTGACAGGCCCAGCAGGATACGGTCGCCATGACGGATCATGGAAAAATCCGCAATCGCCCGGCCGCAGGCACGTAGCAGGGACTTGGGAGGTTTGGTGATTGGGTTCATTGGACGGCTGGGCCGTGATTTCAAGGTTGTATTTTCGCATGAAATCCGGCTTGGTGGGCATTTGGCGCATTCTCGGCGGGTTGACTTGACCGGTCGGTCATGTCACGATTCGGGCATGTACCATGCCAATGACACCCGCAGCCGAATCCTTGAAACCGCCCGCAAGCTGTTCCACTCGCGCAGTTATGATGACGTGGGCGTGAAGGAAATCTGTGATGTCGCCTCGGTGCAAAAGGGCAGTTTCTACCATTTTTTCCCGTCCAAGCGTGATCTGGCACTGGCGGTCATCGAAGACATGGCCGAGGAGTGGGCGCAGGGATTCGTGGCTGAAGCATTCGATCGCTCGTTGCCGCCGATGGAACGGCTCGATTACATCATCGACGCGGCTTACTACTGGCAAAAGGCCTCCAAGGATATCGACGGGCGGGTCAAGGGATGTCTGTTCGGCAATCTGGCGCTCGAGCTGAGTACCCGTGACGACGTGTTGCGTGCCCGTCTCAAGGCAGTGTTCAACCATACCCGGGACCGTTTTCACGAGACGCTCGATGAGGCAGTGAAAACCGGCGCGCTCGCACCGCTGGATACCAAGGCCACAGCCGATGCGATGGTGGCTTATCTGGAAGGCATCATTCTGTTGGCCAAGACCCGTAATGACCCGACCGTGATCCAGAAACTCGGGCCAGCCATCAAGACGCTCAGAATAGAACGGCTGCAATAACAGCGGAGGAAATCGGTATGGTCATAGGGCATTTTTTTGATATGAGTCTTGACTGATCGGTCGGTCAAGATGTAGAGCCTGATGCCGCGGCTATGTGCCTTGGCTCGGGCCAATTTCAACCTCAACCGGAGACTGACATGAATGAAACCGTACATACCCTCGATGCTCGTGGACTCAACTGCCCGTTGCCGATTCTGCGCACACGCAAGGCGCTCAACGGTTTGGAAAGTGGCGAAGTGCTGGAGATCACCGCTTCCGATCCCGGCTCAGTGAAAGATCTCGCCTCGTTCTGCAATGAAACGGGGCACGACCTCTTGTCTACTGTGGAGCAGGATGGCGTTTACGTTTTTCAGATTCGCAAAGCTTGAGGAGGAACGTATCATGAGTAGGCAGGCCAATCTGACAGCGCACGATCTCGACGCCTGGTTCGACCAGCGTTTCGAGGCAAAAATGCAGGAATACGAGGCCCAGCACACGCCTTCGATGGCAATCATCGCCACCAAGGGCACACTCGATATGGCTTATCCGCCGTTCATTCTCGCCTCTACCGGCGCGGCATTGGGTTGGGATGTGTCGATCTTTTTCACGTTCTATGGACTATCGCTGCTGAAAAAGGATCTCGACCTCAAGGTCACGCCCGTTGGCAATCCCGCCATGCCGATGAAGATGCCCGAAGGGCCAAACTGGCTGACCGGCAAGAACCTGAAGATTCCGACCTCTTTGATGACCTTGACACCCGGCTTTGAGGGGATCGCGACCGCCATGATGCGAAAGACCTTCGACAAGAAAGGTGTTGCCTCCATCGAACAGCTACGCGAAATCAGCATCGAATCCGGTGTTCGGATGATCGCCTGCCAGATGACTGTGGATCTGTTCGACTGGAAGCCGGAAGACTTCATTCCCGAAATCGATGACTGGGTGGGTGCAGCATCGTTTCTGCCGTTTGCGCAAAAAGCCGATGTGAGCTTGTTCGTCTGA
>CAZTJP010000279.1:0-3368 GCA_964613895.1 uncultured Thiotrichales bacterium
GGGAGGTGCGCCATGCTCACCGTCACTGAATTATCGCGCCGTAGCAACGTGCCGGCGCATGTGGTTCGCTATTACACACGTCGAGGGCTGTTGAAGCCCGAACGCAATCCAGAAAACGACTATCGCCTGTACAAGCCGGATGATGCCCAGCGGCTGCGTTTCATCCAGCAGGCCAAGTCACTCGGATTCACGCTCAAGGAGATTCAGGAGATTCTCGAGCGGGTCGGCCATGGCCAGTCTGCCTGTTCCTGGGTGCGCCAGCGCCTGCGGCAGCGTATCGAGGAGAATCGTCGCCGGATCGAGGAGTTGCAGGCGTTGCAGCTGCGCATGGAGCAGGCGTTGTCCGAATGGCGGTTCCTGCCGGATCTCGAACCCGATGAGGCGCATTTATGCCATCTCATCGAAGGTGTCGGGCTGGATGATGCGTCACCGCTGCATCAGTCTGATCGAGTTCGTCGCAAGTTACGTGTCGTCTGATTCGACCTCAAATTCGGAGAAGTCGATTGGATGCACGATTCGAGACGGATCTGACGCTGTTCCTGCGCGATCATCGGGCCGCGGCGCTCAAGTTTGCAACGATTCGCCTGCATGACGAGCAAGCGGCGCTGGATGTACTGCAGGAAGCGATGATGGGGTTCGCCAATGCTGCCAGCCGCTATGAGCAGGATGCCTGGAAGAATCTGTTCTACAAGATTCTTATGCGCCGCATCACCGATCATCAGCGCAAACAGGGTTGGCGCGACCGGCTGGTTCGCATCATGAGCTTTTCGCAGTTCGCCAGTTCGGACGAGGATGCTGACGGCGTCGGGCAGTTCGAGACAGTCGATGCCGAACAGGCCGATAACGTCCATGGCGCCAGCGAACTGGCCGATGCCTTCGAAATGGCGCTGGAACAGTTGCCGTCCCGCCAGCAAGAAGCCTATCTGCTGCGCCAGTGGCAGGGGATGAGCGTGGCGGAGACCGCGGCGGCCATGGGTTGCAGCCAGGGCAGTGTCAAAACCCATCTTTCCCGCGCCATGACCGCGCTTCGAGACCAGCTCGGGGAGTGGATCGATCGGACTTGAGTTGGCCTTTGTCAACCCATTGGCGACTCATGACGAAGTACAATGCAGTGGGAACTTGGGAAAGCTGTGATGAACAAGATGAGACAACCGGATGCAGACACCCCCCGGGCACGGCTCGACCGTGAGGCCGAGGCGCTGGCCGATCGTCACCGGGAACGGCTGGCAGCGATGACGGCTGAGGCGGTATCGGGAGCGAAACGACCGCGGCGTCAGCCTTGGCGCGGTTGGGTATCGGCCGGTCTGGCGGCTGGCTTGGCGGTGCTGGCAGTGGGGCTTGCATGGCGAGCAGAGATGCCCAGGCCGTCGAAGATGGCCGTTTTACAGCCGGTTGCACCGCGGATTCCTGAATGGGTCGAAGATGACAGCGTTCCGGTTTCCCTGCTTGAAAATATGGAGTTGTATGTCTGGATCAGTCGTCATGCCGCAACGCAGCCGGAAAAGCCGCCTGCTGATTCGGCTCGGGGGTAGTCTGCTGATGGCGCCGGTTTGGTTTGCGACCACTGCGCTTGCTGCCAGCCCGCCGCCGGAAACCCTGCCGCGTGGTTTTCTGGAACAGTTGCCCCTGTTGCTGGCATTGCCCGAAGCCGAGTACGACCGGCTGGTGGGGGAGGATCGTTCACCGTCCGTTCCGCAGCGCTCACAGCAACCCGGCTCGTCGCACAGGCGCTTGCCTCCCGAGCCTGAGCCGGCAGGCAATGGAGCAGTCGGAGAGGTGGATCCATGAACACCTGGATGAGTCATCATTGTTGCAGGCGCCGGACAATCGGGTGGTGGCTGCTTGTTCTGTTGTTGCTGTGGAGCGGCGCGGTCCAGAGTGCAACCGGTGCTTTCAGCGAGTTGCCGGAGCGGTTGCAAACGGTACTTGGAGAATACCGAGGTGACTGGGACACACTGCCGGCGTCCCGGCGTGAGCTGCTGATCGAGATGGGCCGTAAATGGCTGGCGCTGCCGGAACAGCGTCGCCACGCGGTATGGCAACGGTTCCAGTTGTGGCAAAAATTGTCGCCCGAAGGTCGATTGAAGATGCGACAGGCCTATGAGCGTTTCAAGGCCATGCCGGAAAAACAGCGGATGGAGATGATGAAGCGCCACAAAATGTTTCAGCAGATGGATCCGGCAAGGCAACAGGAAATGATGCGACGGTTCCGGGAGTTCCAGCGGCGTGGCGGCGCTGGCATGCCTGCGATGATGGGAGGCGATGGCGATATGGGGGATGGCCCGATGCCGATGCCGAACATGCCGATGGGAGGAATGCGTTGACGCTCGAATGGAAGCGTCGGCACACCTGGTGTTCGACGATGCTGGTCGTGTCGCCGTGGTTGAGTGTGGTTGCACAGGCCGATTCCAATGGCTGGTGGAGCCTGGGGTTGACGCATACACAGGATCTGGCTGCCCAGACGACGTTGATGCAGGGACTGATGGGCAGCAACCGGGTTGCCCGTACGGGTCTGGCCGTGGGTGGCGGCCTGGGTTTTTCGGATATCGGTAGCGCAGGTGGTTATGCAACCACTTTGGAGGCTGCCTATGACAAGGGATTGTCGGATCAGACCGATATCGTCAACCTGGCGATATCTGCGCAGAAGTTGTGGCCGGTATCGCGCGACTGGCTGGCGCGTGTGGGGGGTCATGCAGCCATCTATCGCAATGATGCGTTTCCGACAGCGGGTTACAACGCGGCTGGTGTGGCGACTACCCTGGGTTGGTTTGGTGACCGGTCCCGGGGCGTGGATGTGCATCTGCGCATCGACCGGGAAGCCCATGATCAAGATGCCGACCAGCAGTATGCGGTCTGGCGGAGTCGGGTCGAGGTCAGCTATTACTGGCCGCATGATGCCCGGTCGCCCAGGGTTGCGCTTGGCGGCGGCTGGATCGACAACCGGGCAGATACGGCGGCTTATGATTACCGCAGCCGGTTTTTTCGAGCCTCGTTGAACGACTGGTATCTGAAAGCGGTTCAGGCCGCTGTGGCTTTGCAGTGGCGTCAGGATGACTATCGTCAGCCGATGATGGGTTCCGATTTCGATGCAGGGCCGATGGGCAGCCGTTTTCCCGGCGGCATGCCGCTCATGCGCAGTTCTGCAATGGCTCGCGAGGATACGCTGCTGTATCTGTCACTCAACCTGACATGGCCCATGACGAAATCCTGGCAATGGATCCTCTCGAACGACAGCGGCATCTTCCGCTCCGAACCGATGGGCACGAAACGCCACTTCTACGATTTCGCCATCACATCACGCTGGGCTTTCTGACCGATGTTCTTCCGACCCCGAACCCGAAGGGGTCAGGCTTGCGTTATTGCGTTAT
>CAZTJP010000280.1:0-3368 GCA_964613895.1 uncultured Thiotrichales bacterium
CTATCCGCCGATGGCATCGGCGATCCGGGCCAGTGCGTTTTCGAGGTTTTCCATGCTGGTGGCGTAGGAGACACGGAAGTGGCCGGGCAGTCCGAAGGCGGAGCCAGGCACGACGGCGACCCGGGCCTTTTTGAGCAGGTAGTCGGCCAGGTCGAGGTCGTTATCGATGCCATCGAGCCGGGCGATGACCTGTTCGGCGTTGGGGAAGCTGTAGAAGGTGCCGTCGGAGGGCAGGCAGGCGATGCCGTCCATGCTGTCGAGCGTTGTCTGGACGTATTCGTGCCGTTGCCGGAAGGCGTCGAGCATCTGGCCGATGCAGCGTTGGTCGCCGTTGAGCGCTTCGGTGGCGGCGGCCTGGGCGATGGAGCAGGGGTTGGAGGTGCTTTGCGACTGGACCTTTTTCATGGCGCCGATGAGTTCGGCAGGGCCGCCGCAGAAGCCGATGCGCCAGCCGGTCATGGCGTAGGCCTTGGAGACGCCGTTGAGGACGACGGTGCGTTCCATCAGTCCTGGGCAGGCCATGGCGATGTTGCTGAAGCGATGGCCGGGAAAGAGGATGTGTTCGTACATGTCATCGGTGGCGATCAGCACCTGGGGATGCCGTTCGAGCACCTCGCCCAGCGCCTTGAGTTCATCCTCGCTGTAGCAGACGCCGGTGGGGTTGGACGGGCTGTTGATGAACAGCATCCGGGTCTTGGCCGTGATGGCCTGGTCGAGCTGTTCCGGGGTGATTTTGAAGCCCTGGTCCTGACCGGCGGGGAGGATCACGGGTTCGGCCTCGGCCAGTAGCACCATGTCGGGGTAGGAGACCCAGTATGGCGCGGGGATGATGACTTCATCGCCGGGGTTGAGCCATGCCTGGCAGAGGTTGTAGATGCACTGCTTGCCGCCGGTGGAGGCCAGCACCTGGTCGTCGGCGTAATCGAGTCCGTTATCGCGCTGGAACTTGTGGCGGATGGCCTGTTTCAGTTCGGCGGTGCCATCGACCGCTGTATACTTGGTCTTGCCGGCTTCGATGGCGGCGATGGCGGCGGCCTTGATGTGCGCCGGGGTGTCGAAGTCCGGTTCGCCCACGCTCAGGCTGATGATGTCGACGCCTTCGCGCCGCAGGCGATTGGCGGTGGCGGAGATGGCGAGTGTCGCCGAGGGCTTGACGCGCTGCACGCGCCGGGATAACTGGCTCACTGGCAGGTTCCTGATATGAATCGAAAATATTCGTCCGTACTGTAATGTAATTGCTGCCATGAAGAAACCTTTTGAACTGGTCACCGAGTACCAGCCGGCGGGTGATCAGCCGGGAGCGATCACGGCGCTGGTGGACGGCATCGAAAGCGGCCTGGCCAGCCAGATCCTGCTGGGCGTGACCGGCTCGGGCAAGACCTTCACCATCGCCAATGTGGTTGCCGAGCTGAACCGACCGGCGATCGTACTCGCGCCCAACAAGACGCTGGCGGCGCAGCTCTATGGCGAGATGAAGGAATTCTTCCCCGGCAATGCGGTGGAATATTTCGTCTCGTACTACGACTATTATCAGCCGGAAGCCTATGTGCCGGCTTCAGACACCTATATCGAAAAGGACGCATCGATCAACGAGCACATCGAGCAGATGCGGCTGTCGGCCACCAAGGCGTTGTTCGAACGGCGTGATGTCATCATCGTTGCCTCGGTATCCTCCATCTACGGCCTTGGCGATCCACAGTCCTACCTGAAGATGATCATGCATCTCGATCGTGGCGACCGCATCGACCAGCGCCAGATGTTGCGCCGGCTGGCCGATTTGCAATACACCCGCAACGAGATGGATTTCCGGCGCGGCACCTACCGGGTGCGCGGCGATGTCATCGACGTGTTCCCTGCCGAATCGGAGCAGGAAGCCTTGCGCATCGAGCTGTTCGACGATGAAATCGAGCAGCTGAGCCTGTTCGACCCGCTCACTGGCGAAGTGTTTCGCCGGGTGCCGCGTTACACCATCTACCCCAAGACGCACTACGTCACGCCGCGCGAGATCATGCTCAACGCCGTCGAACAGATTCGTGAAGATCTCGACATCCGGCTGCGCGAACTGCGTGATCAGAACAAACTGCTGGAAGCCCAGCGGCTCGAACAACGCACCCGTTTCGATATCGAAATGATCCTGGAACTGGGCTATTGCAACGGCATCGAAAATTACTCGCGCTATCTGTCCGGCCGCGAACCGGGCGAGCCGCCACCCTGTCTGTTCGACTACCTGCCTTCCGATGCATTGCTGATCATCGATGAATCGCATGTCACCGTGCCGCAGCTCGGCGCCATGTACAAAGGCGACCGTTCACGCAAGGAAAACCTTGTCGAATACGGCTTCCGCCTGCCGTCGGCGCTCGACAACCGGCCACTCAAATTCGAGGAATTCAACCAGCTCGCGCCACAGACGATCTATGTCTCCGCCACGCCCGGCCCTTATGAGACCGAGCGCGCCGGCGCCGTAGTCGAACAGGTGGTGCGGCCGACCGGGCTGGTCGATCCCGAAGTGGAAATCCGTCCAGTGGCCACCCAGGTGGATGATCTGTTGTCGGAGATCAACGAACGTGCCGCCCGCGACGAACGCGTACTGGTGACCACACTCACCAAACGCATGGCGGAAGACCTCACCGAATATCTCCAGGATCATGGCGCCCGGGTGCGTTACCTGCATTCCGACATCGACACCGTGGAGCGGGTCGAAATCATCCGCGACCTGCGCCTGGGCGAGTTCGACGTACTGGTCGGCATCAACCTGCTGCGCGAAGGGCTGGACATGCCGGAAGTCTCGCTGGTGGCGATTCTCGATGCCGACAAGGAAGGCTTTCTGCGCTCCGAACGCTCACTTATCCAGACCATCGGCCGGGCTGCGCGAAACCTGCACGGCAAGGCCATCCTCTATGCCGACAGCATCACCGGCTCCATGCAACGCGCCCTCGACGAGACCGAACGCCGGCGCAACAAACAGATCGCCTTCAACCGCAAACACGGCATCACACCCAAGGGCATCAAGAAAAAGATCGCCGACATCATGGAAGGCGCCTACGCCGGCAGCAGCGCCGCCGCCCCGGCACGGTATGCCAAGGTAGCCGAGGAACAGGCACGCTATGGTGACCTCGATCCCGAAACCGCCAGGAAAAAGATCAAGCAACTGGAAGAACAGATGTACCGTCATGCCCGCGATCTGGAATTCGAAGAAGCTGCACGCGTGCGCGACGAAATCACCGCCCTCAAACAAATCTGGCGAGCCGCCTGACATCCACGAAGCCAGCGGGGTCAGGCTTGCGTTATTGCGTTTTGGGTGTTCTTCCGACCTCCGCATCCCGGCAGTCACCAGCCGTTCACGGAACGCCGTGAATACGTCCCTGTAG
>CAZTJP010000281.1:0-3358 GCA_964613895.1 uncultured Thiotrichales bacterium
AGACTTACTTGCTGAGCTTTTTCTTGGCCTTGTCCTTGGCTTTTTTGGACAGCTTTTTCTTGGACAGCTTCTTCTTGGCCTTTTTCGCCTTGTCCTTGACACTCTTGGCCGACTTCTTGGCCTTACTGCCTGCGCTCTTTGCCTTGTCCTTGGAACGGGTCGCCCGGGTCTTGGCTTTCTTTGCCTTGTCTTTCACCGCCCCTGACGCTTTTTTCGCCTTGCTTCGAGTCGAGCTGGCCGCACCCTTGCCTGGTTTGGCACGACAATAACCATCGACTTTCGAACCTGTTTTGGTACGGTAACTGTCAACCCAGGTGCAATCGGAACTGCTCGAGCAACCACTTTTGCTCTTGCCTTTGCAAACCGTCGCAGCCGATGCCGATGCACTCATGGCCAGTGCAAACAGCGCCGCCATTACAATCCCTGTCAATTGGGCATAAAACTTTCTCATCGTTCTGCTTCTCCTGTAAATTAAAGCCAGACCATAAAACAATCACTGCCAGCCTACACAATCTCCGTGACGAATTACACCGGATCCCAGACCAGACTGAAAAACCATGTAAAAAAATGCCGCGTCCCTGCGGCTGGCGAACACCACCTCCAGCGTCCGAACGCAGTATGGCGCAGGAAGGATGAATCCAGCCTGAATGAACAGGACCATGGCCGTGCCTGAGTTACCCGAAGTCGAAACCACCCGGGCTGGCATCGAACCCCATTTACTGAACCAACAAGTCGCCCACGTCGAGATCCGGCAACCCCGACTGCGCTGGCCAGTCGATCCACGGCTCCCCGAACGCCTTCACAAAGCCACCATCACCGCTGTCCGCCGGAGAGGAAAATATCTGCTATTACATGTCCCCGACGGGGTGCTGCTGATCCATCTCGGCATGTCAGGCAGTTTGCGCATCACGGCTGCCGATACGCCGCTGCGCAAACACGACCACTTTCTCGTCACACTCGCGAGCGGCCGCCAAATGCGGCTGCACGATCCACGCCGGTTCGGTGCAGTACTCTGGTGGGACCAGGACCCAGCCAGCCACCCACTGCTGGCTTCACTCGGCCCGGAGCCGCTGAGCGGGGAATTTTCCGGTGACTACCTGCACGCAACCTGCCACAGCCGCCGGACAGCCATCAAACAACACATCATGAACAGCAAAATCGTCGTCGGCGTGGGAAACATCTATGCCAGCGAGGCGCTGTTTCTCGCCGGCATCCACCCCAACAGGCAAGCCGGGCGTGTCTCCCGTGCGCGCTGCGACAAACTGGCCGATGCCATCGAGCAGGTGCTGCTGGCAGCCATCGAACAGGGCGGATCAACACTGAGGGATTTCGTTCGGGAAGACGGGCAACCCGGCTATTTCAAGCAATATCTGAATGTCTACGACCGCGAAGGGCAACCCTGCCCCAACTGCCAGGCGCCGATCAGAAAACGCGTCATTGGCCAACGTTCGACGTATTATTGCGTGCACTGCCAGCACTGACCCGGGCCAGACTTTTGTGCGTGGACTCACCGTCCCCGGATGTATCCGGTCGTGCCAGCCGGGTTTTCATTTGATAGCGCACCAGTGACATCTTCAGCGTGGTGCCTTTTTCATTGTGGGTCGCCCAGACAGGGAGATTGGCCACATCACTGGCCAGACACATCGACGTGCTGCGGTTACTGTGACTGCGAACGACCTCATATTCCTGGCAATGAAACAGCCCGGCAGGCAGATCCAGTACTTTTTCACCCAGCGATTTGAAGCGGTAATCGACCAGCTTGCCCTTTTCGACCACCGAATATTCCAGTACATCCGCCCCTGCATCGCGCATCAACGCCAGTTCCACCGACGCCCGGTCATAAGTAGCCGCCGGCGTCTTCAGCACATAAGTCTTGCCACGCCGCTGCGCAACGGCCTCACCGACACGGGGAAACTTGACGGTTGAGCGCTTGACCTTGCCACGCTTCTTGTATTCGTATAGATAGAACTGCGAACGGATCCGGTTGCCATCCACTTCGCCCTTGCTGATCTCCTCGATGGTGTCATTGCGGAACCAGGACATCAGCCCGCGGGTCTGGGTGAACTTGCGGTACACATACCGTCCTTCGAGGTAGTCCAGCGAGATGACCACTTCACCCAGCGGCAAGCCCGCGACATTGACGCGATAAACCGCCTCGAACGAAGGCGGCAGCTCTGCGCCGAACACCGGCTGACCGAGCAAGGCCATCAACCCGCCCAGCAACAGCATACGAATTCGATACATCGAGTCCCTGGCCATTCACTATCCACAAAAATAAAAGTATACAGAAATACCGCCCGACCGTATCTTGCCCTTCATGAATGGCGGCTGACCGGTTACGCGCTGGTGGCGACCGATGCGCCGGCGGGCGGCCGTAGATCCTCCAGCGACCAACGTGGCCGCACCAAAACCTGGTCGGATACATGCTCGCCGGCTGCCAGACGCATCGCGCCGGCATAAGCAATCATGGCCCCATTATCGGTACAAAAAGCGGGCTTGGGAAAATACAGCCGCGCATCGAGCCCCTCGAGCCGGCTGCGCAGGCGCTGATTGGCGCCCACACCACCGGCAACGACCAGCGATGTCAGACCGGTCTGCTCCAGCGCACGGCGACATTTGATGAACAACGTATCGGCCACCGCTTCCTCGAACGCTCGGGCAATATTGGCACGCGCCTGGGGCGACCCATCGGACCGCTGAAACGTATTGAGCGCATACGTTTTCAAGCCGCTGAAACTGAAATCCAGCCCGGGCCGATCGACCATCGGTCGGGGAAAGTGATAAGCCTCCTCCTGACCTTCCAGCGCCAGCGCCGCCAGTGCCGGGCCGCCAGGGTAGCCCAGGCCGAGCAACTTCGCTGTTTTGTCGAAAGCCTCGCCCACCGCATCATCGACGCTCTCCCCCAGAATCCGGTACTCGCCCAACCCTTCGACCGACACCAGCAAGGTATGCCCTCCCGAAACCAGCAACGCAAGAAACGGAAACGAAGGCGATTCATCCTCGAGCATGGGTGCCATCAGATGCCCTTCCATGTGATGCACACCAATGGCGGGAACGTCCAGCGACCAGGCCAGTGTCCGCCCCACCATCGAACCGACCAGCAGGGCGCCGATCAAGCCTGGCCCGGCGGTATAGGCAACACCTTCGATGTCGCCGATCGCCAGCCCCGCATCCGCCAACGCCGCATGAATCAACGGCAACACCTTGCGGATATGGTCGCGCGACGCCAATTCGGGCACCACACCACCGTATTCGGCATGAATGGCGACCTGTGAAAACAACTCGTCCGCCAGCAATCCCCGCTCCGTGTCATACACCGCGACGCCGGTCTCATCGCAGGAAGTCTCGATACCAAGCA
>CAZTJP010000282.1:0-3347 GCA_964613895.1 uncultured Thiotrichales bacterium
GGCTTCGTCTGCGACATAAAAAACAGAAAATCGCACGACATCATCTCGCAAGGGCTGGAAATCCTGAAAAACCTGACCCATCGCGGCGCCGTGGGCGCCGACCCCAAGGCGGGAGACGGTGCTGGCATCCTGCTGCAACTGCCGCATGCGTTCCTCTCCGGTGTCACCGACTTCGACTTGCCCGACGAAGGCCACTATGCCGTCGGCGCCCTGTTTCTGCCCCAGGATCCGGCGCTGCGCCAATTCATCGAAGAAACCGTCGAACACTTCATTCGCGCCGAGAACCAGACCCTGCTCGGCTGGCGCGATGTGCCAGTGGACAACAGCTGCCTGGGTTATTCCGTGCTGCCCACCGAACCGGTCATGCGTCAGGTCTTCATTGGCCGCAACGACTGCCCGACCCAGGACGATTTCGAACGCAAGCTGTTCGTCATCCGCAAACAGATCGAAACCACCGTCTACCAGTCCGGCAAGGAAGGTGCGGCCAGTTTTTACATTCCCTCGATGTCGTCCCGGCTGCTGTCCTACAAAGGCCTGCTGCTGGCCGACCAGGTCGGCGTCTACTACCAGGATCTCAACGACGAACGGATGGTTTCGGCGCTGGCGCTGGTACACCAGCGTTTCGCCACCAATACCTTTCCGACCTGGGATCTGGCACAGCCGTTCCGCATGATCGCCCACAATGGCGAGATCAACACCGTGCGCGGCAATATCAACTGGATGGCGGCACGCAAGGCATCCATGGAATCGCCGCTGTTCGGCGAAGACATGAAGAAACTCTGGCCAATGATCCGCGATGATCAGTCGGACTCCGCCAGCTTCGACAACGCCCTCGAGTTGCTGCTGCTGGGCGGCTACTCGCTCGGGCACGCCATGATGATGCTGATTCCCGAAGCCTGGTCGGGCAATCCGTTGATGGATCCCAAACGGCGCGCCTTCTACGAATACCATGCCGCGCTGATGGAGCCCTGGGACGGGCCCGCCGCCGTCGCCTTCACCGATGGCCGGCAGATCGGCGCCACCCTGGATCGCAATGGCTTGCGCCCGGCCCGCTATCTGATCACCAATGACGATCGCGTCGTCATGGCCTCCGAAATGGGCGTCCTGCCGATTCCGGAGGAAAAAATCGTCAAGAAATGGCGGCTCCAGCCGGGCAAGATGTTCCTCATCGATCTCGAACAGGGCCGCATCATCGACGATGCCGAACTGAAGGAAGATCTCGCCTCACGCAGGCCTTACCAGGACTGGCTCGATCAGACCCAGATCCGGCTCAAGAACCTGCCGGCCGGCGTCAGCCCGATGCCTGCACCCAAGGATGTCCTGCTGCATCTGCAACAAGCCTTCGGCTTCACCCAGGAAGACCTGAAATTCCTGATGACGCCGATGGCGCTCACCGGCCAGGAAGCCATCGGTTCGATGGGCGCGGACAATCCGCCGGCGGTGTTGTCGTCACGGCCCAAGCCGCTGGCCAACTACTTCAAGCAGAACTTCGCCCAGGTCACCAACCCGCCGATCGATCCGATCCGCGAAGAAGTGGTCATGTCACTGGTCTCGCTGATCGGGCCGCGCCCCAACCTGCTGGGCCTCGACCAGGGCGGCGACCACATGCGCCTCGAAGTCTCCCAACCGATTCTGACCAACAAGGATCTGGAACGCGTGCGCGCGGTCGAATACAGCACCGATGGCGCCTTCCGCACCATGACGATTTCGTTGCTGTTCCCGGCCGTCGAAGGCGCTGCTGGCCTGAAGCCGGCGCTCGACAAGGTGTGCGAGGCCGCGCAGAACGCAGTCCGCAAGGGCTTCAATATCATCATCCTGTCTGACCGCGGCGTCGATGCGGACAACATTCCCATTCCGGCCTTGCTGGCCACGGCCGCGGTACATCACCACCTGATTCGCGCCGGCTTACGGACTTCCACCGGCCTGGTGGTGGAAACCGGTGCTGCCCGGGAAGTGCATCATTTCGCCACTCTGGCCGGCTATGGCGCCGAAGCGATCAACCCCTATCTGGCTTTCGAAACCCTGTCTGCCTCCGGCCTGGACGAGGATGAAGAAACGCTGCACGCCCATTACGTCAAGGCTATCGGCAAAGGCTTGCTCAAGGTCATGTCGAAAATGGGCATTTCCACCTATCAGTCGTATTGCGGCGCCCAGATCTTCGACGCGGTCGGGCTGAGCAGTGCCTTCGTCGATGAATACTTCACCGGCACCGCCACGCGCATCGAGGGCATCGGTATCGACGAAGTGGCCGAGGAAGCGGTGCGCTGGCATCGCAACGCCTTTGGCGACAATCCGATCTATCAGGATGCGCTCGATGTCGGCGGCGACTACGCGGTGCGGTTGCGGGGCGAGGATCATATCTGGACCTCGACCACGATCACCAAGTTGCAGCATGCGACCCGCGCCAACGATTATCAGACCTACAAGGAATTTGCGCGCGCCATCAACGAGCAGAATGAGGCGTTGCTGACTTTCCGTGGCCTGTTCCGCTTCAAGCATGAACAACCGCCCGTGCCGCTCGACGAGGTGGAACCGGCGGCCGAGATCGTCAAGCGATTCGCCACCGGCGCGATGTCGTTCGGCTCCATCTCGTATGAGGCGCACACCACGCTGGCAATTGCCATGAACCAGATCGGCGGTAAATCCAATACCGGCGAAGGCGGCGAATTGCGGGAGCGTTTCCAACCATTGGATGACGGCTCGCCCAATCCGCTGCGCTCGGCGATCAAGCAGGTGGCTTCCGGGCGTTTCGGGGTCACGGTCGAATACCTGGCCAATTCCGATGACATCCAGATCAAAATGGCGCAAGGCGCCAAGCCGGGTGAAGGCGGCCAATTGCCCGGCCACAAGGTCGATCAGACCATCGCCAAGGTGCGTCACTCGACACCCGGCGTGGGACTGATTTCACCGCCACCACATCACGATATCTATTCGATCGAGGACCTGGCCCAGCTGATCCACGACCTGAAAAACACCAATCCACAGGCGCGGATCTCGGTCAAGCTGGTGTCCGAAGTCGGCGTAGGCACGGTGGCCGCCGGCGTCACCAAGGCGCATGCCGACCATATCACCATCGCCGGTTACGATGGTGGCACGGGTGCCTCGCCGCTGACTTCGATCAAGCATGCCGGCTCGCCGTGGGAAATGGGCCTGGCGGAAACCCATCAGACCCTGCTGATGAACAATCTGCGCGGGCGCGTAGCCGTCCAGGTCGATGGCGGCTTGCGCACCGGCCGGGATGTGGTCATCGGCGCCCTGCTCGGCGCCGACGAATTCGGGTTCGCCACCGCGCCGCTGATCGTCGAAGGCTGCCTGATGATGCGCAAATGTCATCTCAACACCTGCCC
>CAZTJP010000283.1:0-3319 GCA_964613895.1 uncultured Thiotrichales bacterium
TTGATCGTTTCCGCCAGATCCTCGACGCGCTTGACCAGAAAATTGTGCTTGACGCAGGGTCGGGTGATACCTACCGTATCCACTTCCTGAAAGGCATCATTGCCTATCAACGTGCTGTTGACCTGCCCCGTAAACACCACCAACGGCACCGAATCCATATAGGCATCTGCAATACCTGTCACCGCATTGGTCGCTCCCGGCCCGGAAGTCACCAATGCCACGCCTGGCTTGTTTGACGACTTGGCGTAACCTTCCGCGGCGTGAACCGCACCTTGCTCATGGCGCACCAGAATGTGTTGCACCTTGTCCTGCTTGTCCAGTTCATCGTAAATGAACAAAACAGCACCGCCCGGATAGCCGAAAACACGATCAACGCCCTCGTCTTCCAGACAGCGGACAAATATCTCAGCGCCTGTCAGTTCCACCACTTTACTCCTGGCATGTTATAACCTTCTGAATCAAAAGGGATTTAAAAGACAATCCCCATCAGCCCGCGAAAGTTCGTCAATTTAACATGCCATGCCCTTAAATTCACGCATTGCGCACCCGCGAGGCTGGCCATGCGCCTACCCCTCGAACGGCCCGTTGACATGGCGCCAACGATTGATGATGTTGCAGAACAGATCCGCCGTTTTCTCCGCATCATAGATCGCCGAATGCGCCTCGGCAGGATCCCAACCCAGTCGCGCAGCCTCCACCGCTCGAGACAAAACCGTCTGGCCATACGCCATCCCTGCCAGCGAAACAGTATCGAAATTGCTGAATGGATGAAACGGATTGCGCTTGATCTCGGTACGCGCCACCGCCGCATTGATAAAATTCAGATCGAACGCGGCATTATGGCCCACCAGAATGGCCCGTGTGCATTCATTCGCCTTGATCTCGCGCCGCACCACCTTGAAGATATTGCGTAATGCCTGCTCCTCCGGCACCGCCAGACGCAAGGGATGATCGGGGTCGATACCGTTGATCTTGAGCGACTCCGGCTCCAGATTGGCGCCAGGAAAAGGCTCGACATGATGCGTCACCGTCTGATCGCGGTGCAACAACCCCCGGGTATCCATGCGCAGCGTGACCGCCGCCACCTGCAACAACGCATCGGTCTGATGATTGAACCCCCCGGTTTCGACATCCACCACAACGGGCAGAAAACCACGGAAGCGTTTCCCGATCGGGATGAAATCTCGTTCAAGCATCAGACATATCGGTTGGGGCAGAACGGCAAGGATATAGGATAGTTCGGCCGATAGAAACCGCCGCCCGCGGGATGCTCAATCCAGCGGCTTGAGGAAAATGCGAGATTGACGCTGATAGTTGTACAATGCCGCCCGCGCTACCGGCAAATCCTCCAGGCTGCCGGGCTGATACCCCCGCTCGACAAACCAGTGCATCGTTCGCGTCGACAACACGAATAACTTCTTCAGACCCAGTTTGCGGGCGCGCTGCTCCAGAAAACGCAACACCCCATCACCACGTTGATTGTTGCGATAATCTTCGTGCACCGCCAGACAGGCAATCTCGCCCAGCGCCTCTTCGACAAAGGGATACAACGCTGAACAGGCGATGATCATCCCGTCGCGCTCGATCACCACGAAATTCCCGATATCCAGTTCCAGCTGTTCCCTGGAGCGCCGCACCAGCACGCCCTCGCGCTCCAGTGGTGCGATCAACTCCAGAATCCCGCCGACATCATCGATCGTCGCCGCCCGCAAGCCCTCGTAACCCGTCTCACAGACCATGCCGCCCACACCGTCGCGAGTGAACAGTTCCAGCAACAAACCACCTTCGATTTCCCGGTCGACGACATGCGCACGCGCCACACCACCTGACACAGCAGCCGCCGCAATGCGCAAATCCTGTTCGAGCATGGTCGGAACCTCAACCTGCCGCAGCCAGTCATCGACTTCGGACGGTGAAAGCTGTGCCGGAGGTGGCGTCGAACCCGCCGCTTCACTGAGCAGAATCAACTTGTCCGCGCGCAGTGCCACCGCCACCTCACGGGCCACCTCCTCGGCACGCAAATTGAAAACCTCGCCAGTCGGTGAATACCCCAGCGGCGACAGCAATACACACTGGCCACCGTCGAGTTGACGGGCAATGGCCTCGACATCGACCCGGCGCACCTCCCCGGTATACTGGAAATCGACACCTCCTCGAATCCCCAACGGTCGCGCGGTAATGAAATTCCCACTCGATACCCGAATCTTGCGCCCGGACATCGGCGTATTGTCCAGACTCAGTGACAACTTCGCCTCGATCAGAATACGCAGCCGCCCCACAGCTTCCAGCACTGAATCCAGCGCCTCGCGACTCGTAATCCGCAATCCTTCCGCGTAGACAGGCTCCACCCGCTCGGCCGCCAGTCGCGCCTCGATCTGGGGACGCGCCCCAGGCACCAGCACCAGACGAATACCCAGCGCATGCAACAACCCCAGATCATGGATCAGGGCATCGAAACCCGCGCTCGCTGCCGCCTCACCGGAAAAATGCACCACGAACGTCTTGCCGCGATGGCGACTGATATACGGCGCCGCCGCACGAAACCAACTGACAACCGGATCGATTTCCGAGCCACTCATGAGCCAGGCCCTACCCCGTCATGCTCGGCCGCTAATGCTTGCGCCCCATGCCCAGACCAATATCCCGAACCGGCGCATCCACATGTAGATGCGAGCCATCGGCAAAACTCAGATCGACGGGCACAACGCCTCCGGGCGCCAATGGCCCCTTCAGTCCGATCAGCATGATATGGTACCCGCCAGGCTTGAGTTCAGCCTTACCTTCCGCCGGCACATCGATACGGGCAACCTGACGCATCTGCATCATCCCGTCCTTGTGGACATGCTCATGCAATTCGACCGAACCGGCAACAGTCGACGCCGCACCAACCAGCGCATGCGCCTGTGATCCCGCATTGGTCAAAACCAGAAATACCGCACTCACCTTCTGACCCGGCGGCGTCGCCCGGGCAAAAGCGCCTGAAACGGATACATCCTCCACAGCCGCCGAGTGCTGGCCACCCTGGGAACAACCTGCGGCCGCCAGTACCAGAAAAATCCACAACAGCCCGAAGGGCCAAAATCTACTGCACATCACAAATCCTGCCAACAACACGAAAACAACCAATGACACCTTAGCGCATGATCTCCG
Organism: uncultured Thiotrichales bacterium; assembly: GCA_964613895.1. GTDB lineage: Bacteria > Pseudomonadota > Gammaproteobacteria > UWMA-0217 > UWMA-0217 > HyVt-560. Next base: position 3,151 of record CAZTJP010000283.1, read on the forward strand.
CCATGTCTTCAGTGGGCCTGTTCAGCCGCCGGAGGCCGCCACGGAGCAACCCGGCGGGCATCTGCCGTTCGCGGGCGTCGGCCGCAGGAAGCGGCCGACGAGCCTACAGGGAGGTTCACGGCGGCCCGTGAACGACAGATGACCGTCGGGTTGCGGAGGTTGGAAGAAC
>CAZTJP010000284.1:0-3313 GCA_964613895.1 uncultured Thiotrichales bacterium
CGCTGATCGTCGAAGGCTGCCTGATGATGCGCAAATGTCATCTCAACACCTGCCCGGTCGGTATCGCCACCCAGGATCCGGTGTTGCGCAAACGCTTCACCGGCAAGCCGGAGCATGTGGTCAACTACTTCTTCATGGTCGCCGAGGAAATCCGTGAACTGATGGCGGAACTGGGTTTCCGCAAGTTCAACGATATGATCGGCCGCTCCGACCTGCTGGAGAAACGCGAAGCACTGGAACACTGGAAGGCCCAAGGGCTGGATTTCAGCCGGGTTTTCCATCGACCGGAGGTGGGCGAGGAGGTTGCTGCCTACAACTGCGAATCGCAGGATCATGGTCTCGACAAGGCGCTCGATCACCAGTTGATCGAACAGGCCCGGCCTGCACTGGAGCAGAAACAGCCGGTGCGGATCGAGTTGCCGATTCGCAACATCAACCGCAGCTTCGGCACCCTGCTGTCCGGCGAGATCGCCAAGCGGCACGGGCTGGAAGGCCTGCCGGAAGACTGTATCCACATCAAGGCCACCGGCACCGCCGGTCAGTCACTCGGTGCCTGGCTGGCGCGCGGCGTCACGCTGGAGATCGTTGGTGAAGGCAACGATTATGTCGGCAAGGGGCTGTCTGGCGGCCGGATCATCGTCTATCCTCCGCCGCAAAGCGCCATTGGCAAGGCAGAAGACAACATCATCGTCGGTAACACCGTGCTCTACGGCGCCATTCAGGGCGAATGCTTCTTCCGCGGTGTCGCCGGGGAACGTTTCGCGGTGCGTAATTCCGGTGCAACCGCCGTGGTCGAGGGTGTTGGCGATCACGGCTGCGAGTACATGACCGGAGGCGTGGTCGTGGTGCTGGGACCAACCGGGCGCAATTTCGCCGCCGGCATGTCGGGCGGCATCGCCTATGTGCTGAGCGAGAACGGCGACCTGGAAGACTATTGCAATCTGGCCCAGGTCGAACTCGAACCGGTGCTGGAGGACGATGAAACGCTGGAGGCTTATGAGCACCAGGGTGGTGACCTCGAAACGCATGGTTGGGTCGATGTCAGCCACGATATGACCCGGTACGATGCGCTGCGACTGCGCCAGTTGATCGAAAAACATCTGCACTACACCAATAGCCCGGTGGCGCGCGATATCCTCGACAACTGGAGCGATTATCTGCCGAAATTCGTCAAGGTCATGCCGGTGGAATACCGCCGTGCGCTGCTCGAGATGCAGCAACTTGCCGCCGCCAAAGAGGGAGATTCACACAATGGGTAAACCGACCGGATTTCTTGAAATCGAGCGTATCGACCGGGGTTATGCACCGGTTGCCGACCGCATTCGGCATTTCCATGAGTTCGTCATCCCGCTCAAGCAAGAGGAAGTGCAGGACCAGGGCGCGCGCTGCATGGATTGCGGTATTCCGTTCTGCCATGAAGGCTGCCCGGTCAACAATATCATTCCCGAATGGAACGACCTGGTTTACCGGGGTGACTGGGAAAAAGCACTCAAGGTGCTGCACTCGACCAATAACTTCCCCGAAGTCACCGGCCGGATCTGCCCGGCGCCATGTCAGGAATCCTGCACCCTCAACCTGCGCGATGAGCCGGTTTCGATCAAAACCATCGAATGCGCGATCGTCGACAAGGGTTGGGAGGAAAACTGGATCACGCCACAGATTCCGCTGCATCGCACCGGCAAGCGGGTGGCGATCATCGGCTCGGGGCCAGCCGGGCTGGCGGCGGCACAACAACTGGCTCGGGTGGGCCACAAGGTCATCGTTTTCGAACGCCAGGAACGCATCGGCGGCCTGCTGCGCTTCGGCATCCCCGATTTCAAGCTCGACAAAAAGCTGATCGACCGGCGTGTCTCCCAGATGATGTCCGAAGGGGTCAAATTCCGTACTCACGTCAATGTGGGTGTCGATATCCCTGCCTCGGATCTGGTGCGTGACTTCGACGCCGTGGTGCTGACCGGTGGTTCGGAAAAACCCCGTGATCTCGACGTGCCCGGCCGGGATCTGGAGGGCATCCACTTCGCCATGGACTTCCTCCGTTCCAATACCCGCCGCGTGCAGGGCCTGTCGACCTCCGACGAGGATTTCATCAGCGCCGAGGGCAAGCACGTCGTGGTCATCGGCGGTGGCGACACCGGCTCGGACTGTATCGGCACCTCGATCCGGCAAGGCGCGTTGTCGGTCACCCAGATCGAGATCCTGCCCAAACCGCCCGAGAAAGAGGACAAGCTGCTCACCTGGCCCGAATGGCCCAACAAGCTGCGCACATCGACTTCCCAGGAAGAAGGCTGTGAACGTCTGTTCTCGGTCGCTACCAAGGCATTCGTCGGCAAGGACGGCAAGGTCACAGCACTGAAATGCGTCCGCGTGGAATGGAACCGCAACGATGAGGGCCAATGGCAGATGTCCGAAGTCGAAGGCTCGGAGTTCGAACTGAAAGCCGATCTGGTCACGCTGGCCATGGGCTTCCTCCACCCTGTGCACGAGGGCATGATCGAGGAACTTGGCGTGGCGCTGGATGCACGCGGCAACGTCGAAGGTTCGACCGAAGGTCCGAATGCATACCGCACCTCGATCGACAAGGTCTTCAGCGCCGGCGACATGCGCCGCGGCCAATCGCTGGTGGTCTGGGCAATCCGGGAAGGCCGCCAATGCGCCCGGGCTGTCGATGAATACCTGATGGGACACTCGGACCTGCCCCGCTAACTCCCGTCATTCCAGCGCAAGGTGGGAATCCAGCGCCATGGAGGGCAACCCACGCCGACAAACCACCTCCTCGTCACCGGAACCGTGTCCAGCAGTGATGAAGCGGCCATTCATCGCGAATATATCACCTAAGGGAGATATCTGCGCGGCGTGATTTGCGGTAAAAATAGCGCCCATGTTTTCAACCTGGGGCATGCAACATGGCACTACTTGATTCGATCGAAAGGACCGAGAATGGCTACCTGGTCAACTCGAGCGACTGGAACGAAGAGGTCGCGCTGGAGCTGTTCGCCGAGGAAGGCATAGAAAACCCGACCGAGGAACATTGGGATGTGGTTCGTTTCGTGCGGGAGAAGACACTGGACGGTGAAGAGCCCAACGAACGCCAGATCTTGAAAGAGATGAGCAAGCGCTGGGGCCGCAAGCTCAAAGCCAAGGACATGTATGAACTGTTTCCGCTGATGCCTTCCAAGCAGGGGTTGAAGATCGGCGGTTGCCCGCAGAGTACCCGCAAAGGCGGTTACTGATCACTGAATACTCACACACTTCAATCAATCGAGGTAATCCCGATGACCAAGCAAGAGAAAATCCAGAAGATGCTGGAAATGCA
>CAZTJP010000285.1:0-3300 GCA_964613895.1 uncultured Thiotrichales bacterium
ACGGCTTCTTGTCGCATATTGGAGAATACTTGTGCCATGGCGGGTTTGCCGGCGGCGATGGCCAGATCGGCGATTTCGATCAGTGTCTGGTCACGCAGTTTGTCGTCACGAATTCTGCTGACGTTTTTCTTGGCGTCGATGAAGTTGCCGGACTGGGCCAGGCCCTTGGCGATGATGGCGAACGAGCGGGATTTGGCGGGGTTGTATTTGCTCAGGCCGCTGGCCAGGGTGACCAGGTTGTCGAAGATCTGCAAGCCCAGGTTGCCGTCGCCGACTGCCAGCTGATCGACGCCGATGCGGTTCAGCGCATCGATTTTGTGGTCGATTTGCAGTGCCAGGTCGGACTGGTCGAAGGCTTTTTGCAGATAGGCTTCTGCCTGTTTGTCCTGCTGACGGGCATAGTGGATGTGCGCGATGGTGCTCAGTGCCTTGGCTTTTTCGTGTGGCGCACGGATGTCGGGGATGGTGGCGACCAGTGTTTGAACGATGGTGTCGAGACCGGCGGTCCGGGAGTGGGCCAGTGACCATAGCGCCACTTTGCGTAGTGCTTCGGCTTTCTGGTATGGGTCGCGGAAGTCGCTGGCGGTTTTCAACGCATGTTCAGGGTCGTTCTTTTTCAGCCAGGCATCGATGATGCGCATGCCGAGCGGCTGAGTCTCCTGACTGCCGAATCCCCTGAGTTCCCGCTCGAACAGTTCGAGTGTTTGCGGGCTGTGATCGCCTTGCATGGCATGTTGTGTGATTTGTCTGATGGCGACGGCTCGGCGCTTGGGGTCGCTGATGACTTTGGCTTCCTCGAATGCGTGGGCATAGCGCCTGGTTTCGGCGGCTTCCCCGGCAGCAGGTGTTTCGGTGGTTTTTTCGGTCCCTTGGGTCGCAACCAGGTTTTCGATGGTTTTCAGGTGTTGCAAATCCATGTCCGGTAGGTTGCCCGAGTTCTCAGTGGCCTGGGCGGCGGCGCGCTGGGCCATGGCCTGGAGCCCGGCAAGATTCACTTTGGGTACATGGCCGGTATCCGTATGCTGGGCAGTTGCGGCCGTCTGTTTCCCAAAGTGGGTGCGGATGGCGTCGAGTTGGGTCATGGCGGTGATCGCGGATATGCATACCAGCAGTCCCAGTGCGATCATGGGCTTGCGCTTGCTGGTTTTGGGCAGGTTGTGCAACTGGGCCTGGATTTCTTCACGAATGGCCTGTTCCTGGTGTCGCGCCTGTTCCTTTTCGGCATCGATGGCGGCCTGGCGCTGTTTCAGTCGCTGTTTCTGTTTTTCTTCGTCGAGAATCTTCTTGCGCAGGGAGTCGTTGTATTTGGCCGCGACCACGCCACACCGTTCGCAGATGTCGTTGCCGTCTTCCGCGGCGGGCTGTTCATGCTGGCAGGCGGGGCAGCGATGGATTTCTTCGACCGGTTCGAGCGCCAGCGACAGACCTTCATCTTTTTCGCACAGCAGCCCGAAGCCAGCCAGAATCTCGCAGGTACGTTGGGCCTCGTCCGGGTCGAGGTTCTGCATCAGCGGCTTGGCGAGTTCGGGGGCCTCGATCGCGGCCCTCAGGCCTGCCCGGAATGAATCGCTGTCGCGTTTGTAATGCAACGCGACTTGCTCGATGACGGTATCGATATCGTGGCCTTCCTTGATGCCCGTGATTTTGATATTTACCAGCATTCCAATCCCTGTTCTGTTCGTTTTTCGTCATGATTCGTCACGTTTGTCTGTCTGGGTCGTGACGATGATTCCGTGCCCGGCGGAGTAGGACAGCTGCAAAAGTATTTCAAAGAACCGCGCCGCTGATGAGTGTGTTCGGAGCAAATGGTCATGAAACGGGAACGATTGTTGCGGGAATACACGGGTTTGTGATGGGGTTCATGTCCGTCGGTGCGAGAGACGATGACAGCGGTTTTGATCCAAAATCGATGGCGAACCGTAGTCACATCGGCCGCATGGCCGTTTTCGTACCTTGTCCACCGGAGTCTGCACGATGAAAAACAAGTTCCTGTTCCACTCCCTGCTGTTGCTCGCTTTCCTCATCACCGGGCCTGCCGTGTCATTCGCGGCCGACGGAGTGATTCAGGTCGAGAGTCAGAACAGTTTCCAAGTCACCCGGCAAAAGCTGCTGGATGCCTTGAAAGCAAAGGGTATGACGGTATTCGCCGTCGTCGATCATGCCCAGGGTGCCAGGTCGGTTGGCCTCGATCTGCGACCGACCACCGTGGTGATTTTTGGTAATCCCAAGGTGGGCACCCGGCTGATGCAGTGTGCGCAGTCTGCCGGTATCGATCTGCCGATGAAGGCGTTGATCATGGAGGATGAGAAAGGCGATGTCTGCGTGGCCTATAACGATCCCGTCTGGCTGGCGGCGCGCCATGGCGCGAGCGATTGCAAGGTTGTGCCGAAAATCAGCAAGGCGCTGGCGCATTTCGCTGCAGCGGCAACGTCACGGTAATTGCTCCGGCTTACTCCGCCCGCGGTCTGCTGATAGACTACGCCTTCAAGGCCGGGTGATCGCCTGGCCTGTATTTGTGGACAGTCCATGCAGCTTGAGAAATATTTCACCGAAACGGATGGCGGGTTTTCCTTTTCCCGCCAGCAAGCCAGCGATTTCGCCAAGACCGTGGCCGGGGATTTCAATCCGATCCATGATGTCGATGCGAAACGCTTTTGCGTACCGGGCGATCTGCTGTTTGCCACGGTGGTGGCACGGCAAGGTCTGTGGCGCCGGATGCACTTTCGATTTTCGGGCATGGTGGGGGATGGCGTGACGCTGTCGCTGGAGCCGGTGGCGACCAATGAGGTAGTTCTGGGTGATGGTCACGGCAAGCATTTTCTGAGTGTCTGTCGCGAGGGTGAGGTGACCCATGATGCGCAGATCATCGATGAAGTGGTCTGTCAGTACGTCAGTTTCTCGGGGCAGACCTTTCCCGATATTCTCGTGCCACTGATGGCGTCGCACGAGGTGATGATCAATCCCGACCGGCCGCTGGTGATCTACGAGAGCATGGAAATCGATCTGGATACGCTCGATATCGCCAAGCCTCGCCTGGCGCTGGTGGGGACTTCGCTGGCGGTGAAAGGCCGTCGCGGCGATGTAGAAGTTCGTTTCGATCTGCATGACCACGATCGCGTGGTCGGGCGGGGATCGAAAAAGTTGGCGCTGGGTGGGCTGCAAGCCTGGGATGCGGACAAGATCGAGTCGCTGGTGGCGACTTATCGTCAGCGCAAGGCGAAATACGGACAGGCCTGACCGATACGATGCATCCGATCGCCCGGCGCACCGAGATGGCTCCGCTCCAGGGCAATGCCTGGT
>CAZTJP010000286.1:0-3283 GCA_964613895.1 uncultured Thiotrichales bacterium
CATGAGATTATCCCGCTTTCGAGGATTCCGGACAGGCCCAATGAGCGCAACCCTGATCGATGGCAAAGCCATTGCCGCCGATATTCGCAAGCAGATCAAATCCAGCGTCGAACAACTGACCGACAGCGGCGCCCGCCCACCCGGTATCGCCGTCATTCTGGTTGGCGAAGACCCCGCCTCACAAGTTTATGTCGGCCACAAAAAACGTGCCTGCGGCGAAGTCGGATTCCACTCCGAATCCCGCCAACTGCCTGCGGATACCGACCAGCAGACCCTGCTCGAACTCATCGACCAGTTCAATGCCGACCCAGCCATAGACGGCATCCTCGTCCAACTGCCGCTGCCCGAACACATCGACACCGAAACCGTCATCGAACGCATCCTGCCCGAAAAAGACGTCGACGGCTTCCACCCCTACAACATCGGCCGGCTTGCCGTCCGCATGCCGCTGCTCCGCTCCTGCACCCCCTACGGCGTCATCCATTTGCTCGACCACATCGGCGAAACCTACAAAGGCCGCCATGCTGTCATCGTCGGCGCCTCCAACCACGTCGGCCGCCCGATGAGCCTTGAACTGCTGCTGGCCGGCGCCACCACCACCGTTTGCCACCGCTTCACCAGCGACCTCGAACAGCAGGTGGGACGCGCCGATATCCTGGTCGTCGCCGTCGGCAAACCCGGCATCGTCAAGGGTGAATGGATCAAGCCCGGCGCCACCGTCATCGACATTGGCATCAATCGCACCGAGCAAGGCAAACTCATCGGTGATGTCGATTTCGACAGCGCCCGCACACGCGCCGCCTTCATCACCCCCGTGCCCGGTGGCGTTGGCCCAATGACCGTTGCCATCCTCATGCAAAACACCCTTCAGGCCTATCGTCTACGTCAATCGTAACCTGGCCACCCTGCAAACCCGCCGCTGGGCGACTATGCTCAAGGCTGTGCTCGAATGGATGTGTCACACCATCGATATATCCACACAGTGGGGAGGAAGGAGTTCAGTGAACAGCCATGAGAATCTGTCACATCAACCTGGCCAGATCCTATTCCGGCATGGAGCGCCAGACCGAACTGCTGGTGCGCGCCCTTCGCGACAAACCCGTGCAGCAGCGTCTGCTGCTGCGGGCCGACTCGCCGCTGCTGACCCGGTTGGCCGACATCGACGATATCGACATCCGCATCGTTCGCAGCCCCAGCCTGCTGCAATCCGCCGTCTGCCGCGATTGCGACATCCTGCACGCCCATGAAATCAATGCCGGTGTGCTGGCCTATCTGGGCCGCAAACGCTTCGGCACGCCATTCGCCCTGACATCGCGGCACTTCAGCGCCCCCGACAGCCATCCGCTGGCGCGGCGCATGTTCAACAATGTCGACCTGGTGTTCGCCCTCTCACCCGGCATCGAGCAGACACTCAGGCGTCACCACCCCAAACTGCCTGTCAAAGTCACTCCACTGATGTGCGCCCACCTGAAAATCACCGAAACCTTCAGGCGCCTCAAAAGCCGGTACCAGGGCAAATTCGTCATCGGCGCCGCTTGTGAGCACGGCGGACGCATCGACCGCGGCATCGTCACCTTCATCGATGCGGCACAACGACTACGCCATCACGACAACCTCCAATTCATACTCATCGGCACCCAAAAGACCCGGCTCAAACTGGGCGCAAAAGTCAAAGGGCTCGGCATCGAAACCGTCTCGCCGAAACGCGACCTGGGCGATTATCTGAACTGTCTGGACATCTTCGTATCCCCTTTCCTCCATCGCGCCGCCAGCCCGATCCTGGTCGATGCCATGGAACAAGGTACGGCCATCATCGCCTCCGACCTGGAAAACGCCAACCAACTGATCGAACATCGACGCAACGGCCTGCTCTACCCGCCCGGCGACGCCGAAGCATTGACCCGCGCGGTGGAAACCCTGCTGCACGACCCTGCGCTCAGCCACCGCCTGATGCTAGAATCACAACACCGCGCGCAACACCATTTCCCCGAAAAGCGTGTGGACGAATACCTCGCCAGCTACCAGCAACTCATCCAGCCCTGACCCAAGTGAACACCGCCTTCGACCAGAACCACATCTGGCATCCCTATGCGCCGCTACCGGCACACCACGCCGCCTTGCCCGTGGTCGGCGCCAAAGGCGTCGAAATCGAACTGGCCGATGGCCGAAAACTCATCGACGGCATGGCCTCCTGGTGGGCCGCCATCCACGGCTACAACCACCCGATACTCAACCAGGCACTCGAGACCCAACTGGGAAAGTTCGCACACGTCATGTTCGGCGGGCTCACCCATGCGCCCGCCATCGAACTCGCGGAACGCCTGATCGACCTGACGCCCGCCACACTCGACCGCGTCTTCTTCGCCGACTCCGGCTCGGTCGCGGTCGAAGTCGCCCTCAAAATCGCGCTGCAATACCAGGCAGGCGCTGGCCGCCCCGAACGCCAGAAACTACTGACCGTCAAACGCGGCTACCACGGCGACACCCTTGGCGCCATGTCCGTCTGCGACCCTGTCAACGGCATGCACCGACTGTTCAGCGGCACCCTGCCGCAACAAATCTTCGCCCCCGAGCCCCAACCCGCGCACCACCCCGACTGCGGTACAGACATCCAGGCGCTCGCCGCCTTGATGGAACAACACCAGCACGAAATCGCCGCCTTGATCCTCGAACCCATCGTCCAGGGCGCTGGCGGCATGCGCATCTACCGCCCTGAATACCTCAGCGCCGCCGCAGCACTCTGCCAGCAATATGGCATCCTTCTGATCCTCGACGAAATCGCCACCGGCTTCGGTCGCACCGGCTCACTGTTCGCCTGCCAACAAGCCAATGTCGAACCGGACATCCTCTGCCTGGGCAAAGCCCTCACAGGCGGCTACCTCAGCCTCGCCGCTACCCTCACCACCGAAAAAGTCGCTCACACCGTCAGCAACGGCGAAGCCGGCGCCCTGATGCACGGCCCCACCTTCATGGCCAACCCCCTCGCCTGCAGCGCCGCCCTCGCCAGCATCGACCTGCTGCTGTCACAAAACTGGCAGCCCCGAATCCAGGCCATCGAAACCCAACTCAGACACGAACTCGAACCCGCACGGCAACTCCCCCAGGTTCGCGACGTGCGCTGCAAAGGCGCCATCGGCATCATCGAACTGAAACAACCCGCCCCGGTGGCCGATATCCAGCGACACACCGTCGAACGCGGCGTCTGGATTCGCCCCTTCTCCAACCTCGTCTACATCATGCCACCCTATATCATCCGGCCCGACCAACTGAGCCGCGTCACCCA
>CAZTJP010000287.1:0-3283 GCA_964613895.1 uncultured Thiotrichales bacterium
GGGTGCCCGGCGGGGCTGTGTCATTCTGGCTAATAGTGCAATCGCAGCACCAGCAGTTGGGCGAGTTCGTGGGCCATTTCCCGGCGCAGGCGGCGTTCTTCCTGGTCGCTGCCGAGAATGCGTTTGGGATCGACGACGAGTTCGCGCCGGACGGTGACTTTTCGTTTGGCGGGTTTGCCGGTGTCGGCGGGTTGGCTGAGTGCGTAGGCGACGGAGCTGATGAGGACGTATTCACGCGCGCGGATGTTGCGGTCGACGCTGAGTACCTGGCGCGATTGCTGAATTGGTTCGACGCTCAGCACCGGTACCGACGGGTTTTTGCGGGCCGCCAGTTTGACGCCGTTGGCGCGCAGGACGCGGGCCAGTTCGCGGCCAAAGCCGACGGTTTCATCGACGCCACTGAGGTAGACGGCGGGCAGTTGCTTGCCGAGCCGGTCGGTATCGGCGCCGCGCAGATGGAAGCCGCAGCCCGACAATGAGCCTGATAATGTGATACCAATCACCAGCAACGATATCCAGACGACCGCTGGATGGATCGGGTAGCGATGGCGGGCGCGGGTTTTCACATCATCATCCCGCAACGATATTGACCAGCCGGCCGGGCACGACGATCACCTTGCGAACGGTTTTGCCTTCGAGGAAGCGTTTTACATTGTCTTCTTGCCGGGCTGCCTGTTCGATGTCGTCCTGACTGGCATCGGCGTCCACTTCGATCTGGCCGCGCCGTTTGCCATTGACCTGCACCACCAGTTCGAGCGTATCTTGCACCAGAGCGGACTCATCGACCGCAGGCCAGGGTGCATCGACGATTGCGCCTTCATGCCCAAGCGCCTGCCAGAGCGCATGGGTGACATGCGGCACGATCGGCGACAACATGAGTACGACGGTGTCGAGGATTTCCTGCGCCAGCGCCCTGCCCTGTTCGCTGCTGTCATTGGCGCGCGCCATTTCATTGAGCAGTTCCATGCAGGCGGCGATGGCGGTATTGAAGGTAAAGCGCCGGCCGAGGTCGTCGGTGACTTTTTGCAGCGTGGCATGCAGTTTGCCACGCAATGTTTTTTGCGCCTTGTTCAGTTGCGTGACATCGAGCACGGGCGCCTGGCCGCCGGAGACATGCGCATGCACCAGCCGCCACAGCCGCTTGAGGAAGCGGTGCGCGCCGTCGATGCCGGCGTCCGACCATTCCAGGGTCTGCTCGGGCGGGGCGGCGAACATCATGAACAACCGCGCGGTGTCGGCGCCGTATTGTTCGATCAATGCTTGCGGGTCGATGCCGTTGCGCTTGGATTTGGACATGGTGCCAATGCCGCCATAGTCCACCGGCGAATCGTCGGCCAGCAGGCGCGCGCCGGTGACGCGGCCATCGGCATCGGTTTCCAGCCGCACTTCGTCGGGCGCGAAATATTCGATGCCGCCCTTGTCGGTGCGGCGCGAGAAGATGTGGTTGAGCACCATGCCCTGGGTGAGCAGGTTCTCGAACGGTTCGTCGTAGCGCACCAGACCGAGGTCACGCATCACCTTGTACCAGAAGCGTGAGTAGAGCAGATGCAGGATGGCGTGCTCGATGCCGCCGATGTATTGATCCACCGGCATCCAGTAATCGCAGCGGTCATCGACCATTTGCGTATCGTTGTCGGCGGAGCAGTAGCGGGCGTAGTACCAGCTCGAATCGACGAAGGTGTCCATCGTGTCGGTTTCACGGCGGGCGGGCCGGCCGCATCTCGGGCACTCGCAGCGAACGAAATCCTCGCGCTTGTCGAGCGGGTTGCCGGAGCCGTCGGGCACGCAATCCTCCGGCAATACCACCGGCAGATCCTCGTCCGGTACGGGCACGTCGCCGCATTCGTCGCAATGGATGATCGGGATCGGGCAGCCCCAGTAGCGCTGCCGGGAGATGCCCCAGTCGCGCAGCCGCCATTGCACCTGCTTGTCGCCCAACCCTTTGGCTTTCAGATCGGCGGCGATGGCGTCCACCGCCTGCTCACAGCGCATGCCGTCGTAGGGACCGGAGTTGACCAGGACGCCGCGCGTTTTGTCGGCGTAGACATCGCGCCATTCATCGGTGGAAAAATCCTCACCTTCGACGGCGATCACCTGGCGGATCGGCAGGCCGTATTTCCTGGCGAAATGGAAGTCACGCTCATCATGCGCCGGTACGGCCATGACCGCGCCTTCGCCATAACCGGCCAGCACATAGTTGCCGACCCAGACGGGAATCGCTTCGCCGGTCAGTGGATGTTCAACCATGATGCCGGTGGGCATGCCCTTCTTTTCCATGGTGGCGATATCGGCCTCGGCGACACCGCCCTGCTTGCATTCCTCGACGAAGGCGGCCAGTTCGGGATTGTCGCGCGCGGCCCGCTCGGCCAGCGGATGCTCGGCGGAAACGGCGCAGAAAGTCACGCCCATGAGGGTGTCGGCGCGGGTGGTGAACACCCACAGCTTGCCGGCTTCGCCATCCAGTTGGTAGGGAAACGCAAACCGCACGCCGTAGGATTTGCCGATCCAGTTGGCCTGCATGGTGCGCACCCGCTCGGGCCAGCCGGGGAGTTTGTCGAGATCAGCCAGCAGTTCTTCGGCGTAATCGGTGATGCGCAGGTAGTACATGGGAATCTCGCGCTTCTCCACCAGCGCGCCGGTGCGCCAGCCACGGCCGTCGATGACCTGCTCGTTGGCCAGCACGGTCTGATCGACCGGGTCCCAGTTGACCACGCCGGTACGCTGGTAGGCGATGCCTTTTTCCAGCATGCGCAGAAACATCCACTGGTTCCAGCGGTAGTAGTCCGGCTGGCAGGTGGCGATCTCGCGTTCCCAGTCGATCGCCAGCCCCAGTGACTGGAGTTGCTTGCGCATATAGGCGATGTTGTCCCAGGTCCATTTCGCCGGCGGCACGCCATTGTTCATCGCCGCGTTCTCCGCCGGCAGGCCGAAGGCGTCCCAACCCATGGGCTGCAACACGTGCTTGCCCTGCATGCGTTGGAAACGCGCGATCACATCGCCGATGGTGTAATTGCGGACATGCCCCATGTGCAGCTTGCCCGAGGGATAAGGGAACATCGACAGGCAGTAGAATTTCTCGCCTGCGTCGCCCTCGCGCGCCCTGAAGCACTGATGTTCGTCCCACCAGGCCTGTGCGGCCTGTTCGATGTCCGCCGGATAGTATTCTTCCTGCATGATGCGCTGATCCTCAGTCTGTCAGCCCCGGATGATATTGGCCGGCCGCGCCGGCATCAAGGCATTATGGCATTGTCATCCCCGTTGGACACGGGGGAAGCAGACACAG
>CAZTJP010000288.1:0-3256 GCA_964613895.1 uncultured Thiotrichales bacterium
TTGAAGGTTCTGAAGCCTTCGCGCTCGCACAAGGCATCGCGGCGGGCGATCTCCAGATCCTGATCCATCATCTCGGCGACCAGTTGCGAGAATGGCGTGGTCGGTGTCCAGCCCAGTTTTTCCTTGGCCTTGGCCGGATCACCCAGCAGGGTTTCCACTTCGGTGGGGCGGAAGTAGCGTGGATCGACTTCGACCAGGCACTTGCCGGTATCGGCGTCGAAACCTTTTTCGTCGATGCCTTCGCCTTTCCATTCGAGATGAATATCGACATGCTCGGCCGCCCGGTTGACGAAATCACGCACCGAATACTGTTCGCCGGTGGCGATGACGAAGTCTTCCGGCTGCTCCTGTTGCAGCATCAGCCATTGCATTTCGACATAGTCACGGGCGTGGCCCCAGTCGCGCTTGGCGTTCAGGTTGCCAAGGTACAGTTTGTCCTGCAGGCCGAGTTTGATCCGGGCCAGCGCGCGGGTGATCTTGCGGGTGACAAAGGTTTCGCCCCGAATCGGTGATTCGTGATTGAACAGGATGCCATTACAGGCATACATGCCATAGGCTTCGCGGTAGTTGACTGTGATCCAGTAGGCGTACATCTTGGCCACCGCGTAGGGTGAGCGCGGATAGAAAGGCGTAGTCTCGCGTTGCGGGATTTCCTGTACCTTGCCAAACAGTTCGGAGGTCGATGCCTGGTAAAAACGGGTTTTCTTTTCCAGGCCGAGAATGCGGATTGCCTCCAGAATTCGCAGCGTGCCCAGTGCGTCGGAGTTGGCGGTATATTCGGGTGATTCGAAGGAAACCGCGACATGGCTCTGCGCGGCGAGGTTGTAGATTTCATCCGGCTGGATTTCCTGGATGACGCGAATCAGGTTGGTCGAGTCGGTCAGATCGCCATAGTGCAGGATGAAGTTTTTGTTATCACTGTGCGGATCCTGATAGATATGGTCGATCCGGTCGGTGTTGAATGACGAAGACCGGCGCTTGAGGCCGTGGACCTCGTAGCCTTTTTTCAAAAGGTTTTCAGCCAGATAGGCGCCATCCTGGCCGGTGACGCCGGTGATCAGGGCAACCTTGTTGGGTTTGATAGATACAACGTTTGATGTACTCATAGGTTTGATACGGGTTTTGTGAATCGAACGAGAACTCCGGAGGGGTATCAATCAGTCGAGCCATCTTGATACTGGCGGGTTATTCCCTGAACCGGAACCATGTCTGCGAGATGTCACCAGCACCAGCGCGTTTGCCATCTCGGGTCACTTCGTGAGCGATAGTAACGCGTTCATGGGATTCGAAGCTTGATGCGGGTCTCAACCTGGAAGAGCAAATGCCGATCTGGCCATGTTTCAGGGAGTTTCCGGTGATCGGGTCGAACTTATTGAGAGTAGCGTCACAGGCGCTTTCTGCCGGGCCCCATACAATGGCTATACTCAAAACTACCCATCAACCAAACGGTATCGAGCACAATGGAAATCGTCCCTGTCGTTTTGTCCGGCGGTTCTGGCACGCGTCTGTGGCCATTATCGCGCAACACCTACCCAAAACAGTTCATCAACCTGGTCGGTGATCTGTCCCTGTTTCAGGAAACCGCTCAACGGGCACGCAAAGTCTGTAGCGGGCGATTCATCACTGTCTGCAATGAAAATCACCGCTTTCTGGTTGCCGAGCAATTGCGGCAGGTGGGCGAGGAACATGCCCGGATTCTGCTCGAGCCCAAGGGGCGAAATACCGCACCGGCAGTAGCGTTGGCCGCCATCCAGGCATTGCGAGACAGCGACGGTGAAGCGCCCATGATTCTGGTCATGCCTTCGGATCATCTGATCAGGGATACATCGGCATTCGCATCGGCCGTCGAAGCCGGGATCGATGCCGCCCGGGAAGGCAAGCTGGTGACGTTCGGTATCGTGCCGGACAAGGCGGAAACAGGGTATGGCTATATCCGGGCGCTGGCGGAAACGGGGTATGTCGTCAATCAGGTTTTTCCCGTCGATGAGTTCGTCGAGAAGCCCGATGCCGAAACGGCGCAGCGCTATGTCGATTCACAGGAATATCTCTGGAACAGTGGCATGTTTCTGTTCCGGGCGGATGTCTATCTGGAGGCCTTGGGTAAATATCAGCCCCAGATGCGTGATTGCTGCGAAAAGGCCATGGCAGCCTGCGTCGGCGACAATGATTTTCTGCGTCCCGAGCGAGCGGTTTTCGAGGAATGCCCGGCCGATTCCATCGACTATGCGGTGATGGAACCGACCGATGATGCGGTGGTCATCCCGATGGATGCCGGCTGGAACGATGTCGGCGCCTGGTCGTCGTTGTGGGAAGTTCAGCAGCAGGATGAGGATGGCAACGCCGTGCGCGGCGATGTGCTGACCCATGACAGCCGGAATTGCCTGATTCATGCCGAGCACCGTCTGGTGGCGACGTTGGGACTCGATGGCGTGGTGGTCGTCGAAACACCCGATGCGGTACTGGTCGCCGACAAGAATCAGGTTCAGGACGTCAAGAAGCTGGTCGAATCACTCAATGGCCGTGCCCGTAATGAAGCGATCGAGCATCGCAAGGTCTATCGCCCCTGGGGGCATTATGACTCCATCGACATGGGTGAGCGCTTCCAGGTCAAACGGATCACCGTCAATCCCGGCGAGGTGTTGTCACTGCAAAAGCACTTTCATCGTGCCGAACACTGGGTGGTGGTTTCCGGTACCGCGGAGATCACGCGGGACGATGAGGTGTTCATTCTGACCGAGAACCAGTCGGCCTATATTCCGTTGGGTGCGGTCCACCGGCTGGTCAATCCCGGTTCGATCCCGCTGGAGTTGATCGAGGTGCAGTCGGGCAGTTATCTCGGAGAAGACGATATCGTCCGGCTCAGCGACAATTACGGACGCGAAGGCGAAACCTGAGATTTCTCACTGCCGGCATGTGGCAGCAGCCGGGCTTCCAGCCCGGCCAGCAGGAAACGCAGTGGCGTGGCGGCGATCAGCACGCCTGCAGCGAGTATGCCTGCGCCGTCGGCGGCAAAATCCAGCCACTCTGCCGACCGGGTTGGTGTCAACATCTGCATCAGTTCGATCGTGCCGCCGAAGGCCAGACAGGCCAACGACACCAGCAGCCAGTGGCGCTGGCCGTGATAGATCTGCAGAAACCAACCAGCCAAGGCGAGGTGGACCAATCCGTGTTCCACCTTGTCGCTCCATTTTGGCAGATAGTCGATCGGCGCGAACGGGTAGAGTGACAGCGCGACGATGATGGCGGCGAACAGGTA
>CAZTJP010000289.1:0-3253 GCA_964613895.1 uncultured Thiotrichales bacterium
GGAAGAACACTAAAACGCGAGGCGCCGTGATGGGTTTCGCGGCGCTGTTCCAGCTTATGCGGCGTTTTCGCGTTCGCGCAGGATTGGGGACAGTCGCTCCAGCATCACCTTGTAGACGCGGGGCGTTGCGGCGACGATATCCCCGGTTTCCAGGTAGCGCTTGCCGCCAGCCAGATCGCCGACCAATCCACCGGCCTCCTGCACCAGCAATACACCGGCCGCAATATCCCAGGCATGCAAGCCAAACTCCCAGAAACCGTCGAAGCGCCCCGCCGCCACCCAGGCCAGATCCAGCGCCGCCGAACCGGGCCGGCGTACCCCCGCCGTATCCGGCACCAACGCCTCCAGCGTCTTCAAAAACAACGGCAGATCCTGATCTTCCCGATAGGGAATCCCCGTCGCCAGCAACGCATTCTCCATCCCCTGCCGCCCGGTCACCCGAATCCGCTTGCCATTGAGCTGCGCCCCCTCGCCACGCGAGGCCGTGAACAAATCATCCTTGGCCGGATCGTAAACCACCGCCTGCTCGATCCGATCACCATGCTGCAACGCAATCGACACCGCATACTGCGGAATGCCGTAGAGAAAATTCGTCGTCCCGTCCAGCGGATCGATGATCCAGCGGTATTCCCCCTTGCGCGTCTCCCCCGACTCCTCCGCCCAGATCCCATGATCCGGAAACGCCCGCGTCAACTGACGAATGATCGCCTCCTCCGCCATCCGATCCACCTCACTGACAAAATCGTTACGTGACTTGTTGGTGATCGTCAGCGAATCGACACGATGGGAATGACGCGCAATGATCTTGCCTGCCTCACGCGCGGCGCGGACAGCGATATTCAAAGTTGGATGCATAGGATCGACTGAACAAAACAGGAAACAGGATTCCGCCTGAAGCGGACGTATTAGGATATACTCCCCGCGCCCAAGAATATACCTCCGCAACGCCCATGCCGGCACAAACACCACCCCCGATCCGCATCGTACTGACCGAAACCACCCATCCCGGCAACATCGGCGCCGCCGCGCGCGCCATGAAAGTGATGGAACTGTCGGAGCTGTACTTGGTCAACCCCAAAAACTTCCCCAGTGTCGAAGCCACCGCGCGCGCCTCCAGCGCCGCCGACCTGCTGGCCGACGCCGTCGTCGTCGACAGCCTACCCGAAGCGCTCACCGACTGCGTCGCCGTCTACGGCGCCAGCGCCCGACTGCGCTCCAACCGCTGGCCCATTCTCACCGCCCGTGAAGCGGCGCCCGAAATGATCCGGGAAAGCGCCCACGGCCCGGTCGCCTGCGTCTTCGGCCCCGAACAATCCGGCCTCAGCAACAAGGATCTGGGCTATTGCCAAAGCCTGGTTCACATCCCCGTCAACCCCGAATACGGCTCACTGAACCTCGCCGCCTCGGTACAAATCATCGCCTACGAACTGCACAGCGTGGCCGACCCGGAAATCCCCACAAGCCGCCTCAAACCCGGCGAAGGCCCGGCCACCTCTGCCGAAGTGGAACAAATGTTCCAGCACCTCGAAGCCACTCTGACCCGCATCGGCTTCCTCAATCCGCAAAACCCCGGACACCTGATGGCCCGGCTGCGACGCCTGTTCAACCGCGCCCGGCTGAGCGCTGTCGAAACCCGCATCCTGCGCGGCATCCTCAGCGCTGTCGACAAACGCTGTGGCTGAACCGGCCGCAAGTCACCGGAAAGGCGGGGTAAATTGGTGTTTTCCGCGATAACTCTTACAATCAAGTCATCAACCCATCACAGTCCGGCAGTCGATGTTATCGAGACTCAAAGAGGATATTCAGTGCGTATTCGGCCGTGATCCGGCCGCCCGCAACACCTTCGAGGTACTGACGACCTACCCCGGGCTGTGGGCCGTCATCATCCACCGTCTGGCCCATTGGCTGTGGCTGCACCAGCTCAAATGGATCGCCCGCGTCATCTCCGCCTTCGCCCGCTGGATCACCGGCATCGAAATCCACCCCGGCGCCACCATCGGCCGCCGCTTCTTCATCGATCACGGCATGGGCGTGGTGATTGGCGAAACGGCCGAAGTCGGCGACGACTGCACCCTCTACCACGGCGTCACGCTGGGCGGCACCAGTTGGGACAAGGGCAAACGCCACCCCACGCTCGGCAATGATGTCGTCGTCGGCGCCGGCGCCAAGGTGCTCGGGCCAATCACCGTCAACGATGGCGCCCGCATCGGCTCCAACGCCGTGGTCGTCAAGGAAGTACCCGCCGGCGCTACCGTGGTCGGCATTCCCGGCCACGTGGTGACGCCCAAATCGCGGAAAAAACAGCAACAGCAGGAATATGCCCGCAAGATCGGCTTCGACGCCTATGGCGCCACCCGCGACTTGCCCGATCCGGTCGCCAACGCGGTGCATGCGCTGGTCGATCATATCCAGGTGCTGGACAAGCGCGTCGAACAACTGACCCGGGTGGTGCATGACATGGGCGGCGAAGTGCCCAGCGATGAGTTACCCGATATCGAGAGCGAAGACCTCGACCCCCTCGACATCGACGAAAACACCACTGAAGTCCCCATGCCCGACAAACCCAGGAAGCTGGCATGAATCTCACATCCAAAGGCCGCTACGCCGTAACCGCCATGCTCGACCTGGCGATGCACGCCTCCACCGGCGCCACACCACTGAGCGACATCTCACAGCGTCAAAGCATCTCCCGTTGCTATCTCGAACAGCTGTTTCGCAAACTGCGCAAGGCGCAGCTGGTCAACAGCAGCCGGGGACCCGGCGGCGGCTACCGGCTTGCACGCCCTCCCGAGGAAATCTCGCTCGCCCATATCATCGACGCCGTCGATGAAATCACCGATAACACCGGTTGCCAGGACGATCTTCCATGTGACATGAATCACCAATGTCTCAGCCATCGGCTCTGGCTGCGTCTCAGCCAGGAGATCCACGATTATCTCTCCGGCACCTCCCTGCGCGATCTGATGCAGCGCGAAGGCATTCAGCGCGTCGCCAATCGCCAGGATCTGAGGATGGCGCAGCCACCCATCGATGGCACACCCATCCAACTACAGGAGTGAGCAATGAAACTCAATGTCAGTGACACCGACCGCAACATCCGCATCGTACTGGGCCTGTTGATCATGGTCATCGGCCTGTTCAACCACAGCTGGTGGGGACTCATCGGCTTGCTGCCCATCGCCACCGGCCTGTTCCACTTCTGCCCCGCATACGCCATTTTCGGTATCAATACGCGCGGTAGAACACACTAGCC
>CAZTJP010000290.1:0-3248 GCA_964613895.1 uncultured Thiotrichales bacterium
AGGCAGATTCGAGATTCAGATCCAGAGCTTGCTGGCGACCCAGAACAATAACGCCGCAATCAGCGCCGATGCCGGTACGGTGATCAACCATGCCGCCACGATCCGCTTGAGTGCCGAACGTTTCACCAGTTGACGGCGATACTGCTTTTTCAGCTTCTTGCGCTGTTTTTTCGAAAAAGTCTTCTTCAATCCCTTTTTCTTCAACTCCGCCAGCATCTCCCCTTTCTCGCGGAATGAAGCCGCATCGAAGGCTTCCAGAAACGCCTGCCCCCGCGCCTTGTTCTTGCCGCCGTGGTAATGACTGATCTCCTCACACAGATAGTCGTAGTTGAGCTTCAAATACTCGCGCAAAAAACCAACACCAAACACCGCGCCCACGGTTATATGCGTCGAACTCACCGGCAAACCCAGCTGACTCGCGATCAGCACCGTAATCGCCGCCGCCATCGCCACGCTGAAACCCCGGATCTTGTCCAGATCCGTGATTTCATGGCCGACCGCCCGGATCAGTTTCGGCCCGTACAATGCCAGCCCGAACGAAATTCCCAGCGCACCAATCAACATCACCCACAGCGGAATCGCCGCCTTCCGCGCAACCGCACCATGCACGACAGCATCATGGATGGCCGCCAGCGGCCCGACTGCGTTGGCGACATCATTGGCGCCATGCGCAAAGCTCAATAACCCCGCCGAGAAAATCAACGGCACCGTGAACAGATCGGCCACACCGTGCTTGGAGTTCTCCAGCGCATCCGCCCGCCTGCGGATACGCGGGGTGACCAGCACATAGATCAGAACCGCCACGGCCAGCCCCAACAGCACCGCGACGCCGAAATCCACCTTCCAGATCTTCTTCAGCCCCTTGACCACCAGATAAGTCGTGAACGCCCACGACATCACCGCTACCAACAACGGCACCACCTTCTTGGCAGCAGCAATCTTGTCCGAACGGTAAGTGACCGTGCGCTTGATCAGATACAGAAAAGCTGCCGCGATCAATCCACCCATCACTGGCGAAATGACCCAACTGGCGACGATGGCGCCCATCTTGTCCCAGTTTGCAATCCCCAGGCCGCCCGCCGCGATTCCGCCTCCCAGGACGCCGCCAACGATGGAATGCGTGGTCGAAACGGGCGCGCCAACCGCCGTTGCCGCATTCAGCCATACCGCCGCGGCGAGCAGGGCTGACATCATTACCCAGACGAAAACCTGGGCATTGGTGATCATCGCTGGATCTATGATCCCTTTCTTGATCGTGCTGACGACATCGCCGCCGGCAACCAGCGCCCCTGACGCCTCGCAGATCGCGGCGATCACAATTGCGCCCGTCATGGTCAACGCCTTGGCGCCCACGGTCGGCCCGACATTGTTGGCGACATCATTGGCGCCGATATTGAGCGCCATGTAACCGCCGATCACTGCCGAGGCCACCAACAGGAACATGTTGCCCGAAAGACCGAAATAACCGGCCGTGGCCACAAAGATCAATACCAGAAACGCGGCGGCAGCCAGTAACTTGACTTGTGAAACCGAGGGTGGACGGGCGGACAACTCGACATTGTCCAGCGATTTATCGATCGACGTATCAGTCTTTTGCATCACACCTTCCGACAGTGACTGGCACCCGGGCAGGCAGCGGGAAGCCCGGCCGGGACCCCAGGGGAAGCCAAAAAAATCGATGTATATTTCAGGACACTGCGCTCGGTTCAAGAGAGGCGCCCGGATCCATTGTAGATCGCCTGGAAATTCCGGGTTTGACTGAAATCAATGCCGGGACCGAAACACGCCACCCCAACCGTCAGCAGGCGCGGCATTATACTAAGACTATCGACTCCGACGCCACCATTGTGCGGCTCGCGAGTGGCGCTCAAGCGGACGATTCACCACTACTGTCGCCACTGTCGATGCGGTTGAGCGCGACGGGTTTCTGCATCACATGGACATCCGCCATCGCAGCGTACCGGCCGAGTCCTTCGAGCGTCCCGTTCGACGCGAGCAGAAAAATCGGAAACCGGCGTCGAGGCAGGCACCGATCGATTTGCTCGCACAGCGTACAACCACCTGACGAGGCCATATCGACATCGGCAATCAGTGCATCCGGTGGGTCTTTCAGCATCGCCTTCAAGGCCGATTCACTCTCCGAAAAAGTACGAATCTCGTGCCCGGCCTCCTCCAGCATCGTTTTCAACACCCGGGCCAGATCCGGCTGATCCTCCGCGATGAATATCCTCGACATAGTGCGCCTTGAATGGTCTGTATGAATGCGGGCTGGCCCGCATTTCTCACAAAGTCACGACTGCGACTGCCCAATTCGGCGCGCTGACTGGTGTTCACTCGGTCGGGCTGCTCGACGTAGTGTCGGCTACGCCTGTGCGGCCCTCGGTCGAGAACGCCAGTCATCACACCACCTTGAGCAGCCTCGCCACGCGACTCTGTGAGAAATGCGGGCTAACCGGACTGTCTCATCCAAACTCATCGGCAACTCATCACGAATCTTTAACCCGGATTTCTCACAGGGTCGCGTCGAGCGGCCACTCAAAGTGGGCCAACTCCACTGATCGAGATTTTCACCAATACCAGTCACACGAGGGTTTACTTCCCACCGGCATACGGTTACCAAAGACTCAATCGAACAACATGATTCCTGGCCATGAGCACAACCCGTTACAACAGTTTCCAGCAGCCGGTCGATGCCCGGACGGTCGACACCATTCCGGCCCATCCCGAGCTGTCACCAACTGCCCCCGACGCGAACGCGGACAATGGATCGTCGGCCTACCAGAGCTATCTCGAAATTCGCGCACAGATCGAAACGTTCGAGAAACTCGCCGAGGCGAATCAAGCCATCGCCATCACCCTGCCCGGCTATCCGTTTTTTACCGAAACCCGGCTGAAAGCGATCTATATCCACCAGTCGGGCACCGTCTCGATCGCAGGCGAAGCCAAGGGCGGCAAGGCCGTAAGCATACGAGAACCGATCAGCGCGCTGTCATTTGCGCTATCGCTGATCTCCAGCCCGGCACAAGCCGGCGCCCGCCAACCGATCGACGTTGGATTCGTCTCATCCCTCAGCCCTCCCTGAGCAAATCAGCCGTCATTGGGAGGATATTCCCCTTCCCCACCTGCGGAAACGTCCTCGCGCGCCATGACGTTTATGGGCCGCCTCGGAGCGATCAGGTAGCCTGTCAGCCATTCGTCGGCGCCGGTTGCAAGGAAGCGAATAACGCAATAACGCAAGCCTGACCCCG
>CAZTJP010000291.1:0-3216 GCA_964613895.1 uncultured Thiotrichales bacterium
GGTGCTGCTGGGGCTTCTCGGCTGGCGGGGCGAGCTGGCCGCACTGCTCGATCGGGCCGCGCGACCGGACCTTCTGCTGACCTCGTTGTTCATCACTGCGCTGTTCGTGCTGATCTTTATCGCGCTGCGATATACCACCGCCGGAAACGTGGCGGTGATCCTGGTATTGCAGCTGTTGTTTTCCTATCTGTATTTCAACGTGATCGGACAGGATCGGATGTCGGGCACACACAGCGCCGGTGCCGCGATGATGGGTATTGGCGCGATCGTGGTGCTGTTTCCGGAAGAATTCCACCTCAACATTGGTGACGCACTCGCGCTTGCAGCAGCGGCGATTGCGCCGATCGCCAACCACTTTCAACAGCGGGCGCGACGGCGGGTGTCCAGCCTCGTCGTGCTCGGATTTCGCAATCTCGTGGCGCTACCTGTGCTCTGGCTGCTGGCATGGCGCCTTGAGCCGCCCGTCGCGCCATTCAGCAACCTCTCGGCGCTGCTGCTCCTGGTATGCAATGCCCTGCTGATTTTCGTCATCGCCAAAATCCTGTGGGTCGAAGCGCTGAACCACATCAGCGTGACACGGCTGAGCGCCATGGCATCGTTCATTCCGGTGTTCACCCTGCTGTTCGCATGGGGGTTACTGGGCGAGGTTCCACAGCTGCACCAACTGCTCGGTATACCAGCAGTCATCGCGGGTGCGTGGTTGATGACGCGACCATCGGCAATCACTTGAACACAGCAGTCAGGATCAAGAGCGCTTGCGGGCACGCGGATGGGCCTGGTCGTACACCTGGGCCAGGTGCTGAAAATCCAGATGCGTATAGACCTGGGTGGTGCGGATATTGGCATGACCCAGCAATTCCTGAACCGCCCGAATGTCACCCGAAGACTCCAGCAAATGGCTGGCGAACGCATGGCGCAACCGGTGAGGATGAATGTTCTGATCGAGTCCCTGCTTGCGCGCCCAGTAGCGCAGGCGTTGCTGGATCGCCCGACGGCCAAGGCGCGTGCCGTTCCTGGACAGAAACAAGGCATTGGGCTCCACCCCGGGCTTGAGAAAATCCGCCCGCCGCCCAAGCCAGGCACGCAATGCCTCGCGCGCCGCCCGGCCGACTGGAACAACGCGCGTTTTGCCGCCCTTGCCTCGCTCGATGCGAACCAGCCCATCCGCCAGATCGAGATGCTCGCAATCGAGTCCGACAATTTCCGCCAACCTCAGGCCCGAAGAATAGAACAGCTCCATGATGGCCTTGTCACGCACCGCCAACGGCTCGCGGGCATCGAAGGCAAGCAAGCGCTCAACCTGCTCATGTTCGACCGTCGCGGGTAGTCTGGCTGGTGCCTTGGGCGCCGCGACATCGGCCGCCGGATCATGATCCACCCAGCCCTGTTTGCGCATGAAGCGGAAAAACGAGCGAATCGCCGACAGCTGGCGCTGCAAACTGCGACCCTGCAAGCCACCCTCATGCCGCAAAGCGATGAAGCGGCGCAACTGCGCCGTGTTCAGACTGCCCCAGTCACGGCAACCCCTCTCATCCAGAAACTGGCACAATGCCTCCAGATCACGCCGGTAGGACGATACCGTATGCGGGGAATAGCGTTTCTCCCCCGCCAGATGCCCGAGGAACGAATCCAGCGATGCGGTCAGCGCGGACATCTCAACGGGTCAGCCCCGCGCCAGCCGCTGCTGATGGGACAAAGCCACGCCCACCAACTCGCCGAGATAGCGCAGAAACAACACGCCCAGCCCCGGTGAAAAACGGTCTTGATCGCGACTGCCCAACGCCAGAAATCCCAGCGGCTCCGTCCCGAACAAAGGCGCCACCGCCGCCGAACGCACCGAATACTCCTCATCCCCGAACAACAGTGACGCCTGCCGTTCCGACAGCCCACCACTGTAGGGGCGACGCCCTGAAAACAGATTGGGGAATGCCCGATCCATCTTTTCGAACGTCGGGCCATCCTCGGCGACATCCACAAAACGCACGATATTGACCGTCTCCGTCTTGAACTCATTGCGCAACTGATCCACCGCCGTCGCCACCACATCCTCGACGCTCTCGGTCTCGATCAGCGCCAGCGCCAGACGATGCATGCGCAGACTCAAAGCCTCGTTTTCCCGCGCGGTATCGAGCAAGGTCAGCAACTTCTGCTCGAGACGCTCATTCTTCTGGCGCAACAAACGCAGCTGATACTCCACCAGCGATACAGCACCCTGCCCATCGTGATGGATACGCAAACTTCCCAACAAATCCGGATGACGGTCGAAGAAATCTGGTGTCGAACGCAGGAAATCCACTACTTCCGACTCATTCAACCCACCGGCAACACCCGCAGCAATCGTTGTTTTCATAGCTCAATCGTCCCTTCAAAAACCGTTTCAGCCGGCCCGGTCAGATACACCGGTGCCCCCTCCCCAGACCAGGAAACCTGCAATCGTCCACCCGGCAGATCCACCGCCACCGCCTCCTGCAACAACCCGGCCAACCGTCCTGCCACCACGGCGCCACATGCGCCACTGCCACAAGCCAGCGTCTCACCGGCGCCGCGCTCCCATACCCGCAGGCGGATGTGGCCATCATCGACAACCTGCATGAACCCCACATTGGTTCGCTCGGGAAACGCCTCATGAAACTCGATCGCCGGCCCCAACGACGAAACCGGGGCAGACTCGACATCGTCCACCTGTAACACCGCGTGAGGATTACCCATCGACACCACCGCAATCTCCAGCGTCCGACCATCCACCGCCAGGGGATAACGGTTGCGAACAGCCGGCGCATCGAAAGGCACGCGATCAGGACGCAACTCCGGCGTACCCATATTGACCGTCACCTGCCCATCCTCGCGAAGACTGAGAATCAAAACCCCCGCCGCCGTCTCCACAGGAAACTCGCGTGCCTCGGTCAATTGCTTCTCGACCACAAAACGAGCGAAACAACGCGCGCCATTGCCACATTGACTCACCTCACTGCCATCGGCATTGAGAATCCGATAACGAAACGCCACATCGGAAGAACGCGGCGGCTCCACCAGCAAAATCTGATCACAGCCGACCCCGTAATGCCGATCCGCGATGAAACGAGCCTGCTCGTCCGTCAACGAAACCGGCTGATTGACACAATCGATGACCACGAAATCGTTACCGATTCCCTGCATCTTGGTGAACTGAACCCTCATCCGGCAATTGTATACCGCCCCCCGGGCAAAATCTTCAAG
>CAZTJP010000292.1:0-3176 GCA_964613895.1 uncultured Thiotrichales bacterium
CCGAAAAGCTCGATCCCCAGGTTTGCCGCGTTCAGGATGGATAGTGGTGGCTGGAACAGGTCATCCAGCGTGAGCCTGCCCCGGGCAATGCCGCGGTTCTTGAGGAGCGCAAGATACTGGGCCTGCTCCGGGCTCAGGTTACGCGTGACCAGCCAGGCACGGAAGTTTTCCTCCACGACTTCCTCGCGGCTCTTGATCTTCTGCTGGCCGAGGGCGGCACGGATGAAATCCACCAGTGTCCCGCCCGGATTGCGGTAGGCCCGGCGCAGGTTTTCTTCGTTGAAATATCGTTCCGGCTGGTTAAGCCGGTCGGCGAGCTGTTGCTCTTCATCTTCGGATAGCGGTTCGCCTGATTTGACCTTATTGATAATCGGGTCACGTTCCACGGCTTCACGGATGGCCTGTTCCCAATCGGTGACATACTCGCGTTTGTCTACGCGCTCACCTTCCGGCCCGACCTCTACGTAGTTGACTGCCTCCAACCATTCGTCTTCGAGGCCCAATTCCACCAACTCGCGCGGGGACACTCCTTTTGGCTTGCTTACCGCCGGCGCATGCCCACCGCCTGCGCCGGTGAAGATATCGGTGTCACTGTCATTGAAATACTGATGGTTACGGAAGAAGTCGTAGATCACGAACTTCTCTTTGCCAATATGGGGCGCAGTGCGTGTGCCCCGCCCTCGCATCTGCTGATACAGAATAGGACTGCGTACCCGCCGGCACATGACCAGATGCAGGACTTCGCGGCAGTCGAAGCCGGTATCCAGCATACCGACACTTACGGCAACCATGGGGTAGTCTTCGCGCTTGAACTTGCGAATTAACTCATCGGCATTGGGCACGTCGCTGGTGATCACTTCGGCGTACCGGCCCTGATGCTCGGGATGCAGCTCGTTGAGATATTGCGCCAAACGCGCGGCATGATGCTTGGTGATGGCGAAGACCACGGCCTTGCCCGGCCCCACCTTCTGCCCAGGGGCCAGTTCCTTGTAGTTCTGCCACGCCAGGCGATCGAACTCTTCCATCATGAGCCGGTTGGTCTGCTCATTCGTCCATTTACGCTCGAACTCAGCTGGGTCGTAGTGTTCCTCCTCAACATCTGCGCCTTCCGCGATGATCTCGGTGATACCCTCAGCGAACCGATAGGGCACCAGATAACCATTCTTGAAGGCCTCCTGGATGGGATAGGAGAAATCCGGCGTGTCGTCCTTGCACTGATAGAATTTGAATGTGTTGCGTTCGATGTAGGCGGCCGGTGTCGCCGTCAGGCCGACATGAATAGCATCGAAGTGCGTCAATGCCGTCTGCCAGGCACCATAAATAGAACGGTGGCACTCATCAGCAATGACCACATCGAAATATCCGCTGGTATATTCGTGGTAGCGACCGATCATGGTTTGCAGCAGACACACCGTGATCTGTTGCTCAGTGCGCACCATGCCCGGCTTGAGCCAGTAGTGGCTGTATTGGCCCAGCAGGTCGCTGATTGCCTCCAACGCCTGCTTGGCGAGCTGTTCGCGGTCTACCAGGAACAGGACGCGCTCGGCATGCCCCGCCTGCATCAGGCGCTTGATATACTGGCAGATGAGGTCGGTCTTTCCGGTGCCGGTAGGCAGCTCGATCAGAAAACGGCGTTTCCCGAGTTCGAGCGCTCGATCCATGGCACGCATAGCGTCCTTTTGATAGGGACGCAGTTCACGGGTCTCGCCCTGGCGGGTGTAATAGTCAGGGATCTCAATGGTAGCAAGCGGCTTGCGCTCGGTGCGCATGTGCACGAGGCGTTCCATGTCGCGCCGCGAGAAGAACGAATTGACGATGCGCGCATCGTCATTCTGGTAGTCCCAGAAATAGATCAGCTCCCCATTGGTCAAGAAGATGAAGGGCGCCTTGAGCTGCTTGGCATAGGGCAGTGCCTGCTGCTTGGCCACATAAGGATGAATGGCCTTCTTCTTGGCCTCGATCACCGCCAGGGGGCGGCCACGCTGGTCAAGCAGCACGTAGTCGGCGCGCCCGGTGGGCACTTCATCCCCGTCCGACGTGCGCAGAGCGCCGGCATCGCCATCGGCACCTGGGTACGCGACACCACTAAAACCGCCACCGGCCTTGACCTCGGTCAGGACCTGGGACTTGTCCGCAGGATCCCATCCCGCCTGGCGCAACCAGTCATCGATAACAATCCGGGCATCGGTTTCCTTGGTGGTGTCTTTTGCCATGTCTCCCCGTGACCTATTGGTATTCGGTAAAATAGTCCACTAGATTGCGACCGTTGAAATACACATCACAAACCAGCCGCCCCCGGTCGATCTTGTAGGCCTTGGCAATATTAATGACCTCGCCCTGGATCAATCGCGCCAGTTTCTGCTTTGCCTGCTGCCCGGCTATCGTATTGATCTCAGGGGCATCGTAGCCCGTCGGCCGTACCCGAGACCCGGTCTGGCCGTTCCATTTCCAGCCGTTTGCCACTTCGAACGTATCCCCATCAATCACTACTGAAACTGTGAATTGCGTCATTGGCCTTACTCCTCTGGATTCGGTTGTGGTAATCCAGATAGAGCAAGCGATATGCCATCACCCGCAACGACCCACGTTCACGTTAACATTCAAATACTTATGATACGATTCCTCGTCCTCTTGTGATCAAGGCCTTTCAACCAAAGTTGAACCAATTTAAACCCGGGTTGAAATTATTGTTTTGTCTTCCGCAGGAACTTGTGTACCGCTTGCGGCGTCACCCCCAACAGCCGCGCCGCCTCGCTCTGGTTCCCCTGACTGATTTCGAGCGCCCGCAACACCAGCTGCTTGCGCGCACTGGACAGGAATTCCTCCAGCGAAAAGCCTTCAACCGGTTCCGGCAATGCTGCCAGCGGATCGGCATGACCCACCGGTTCGCTGAGCAGCAAGTCATCGGCATCCAGCACCGGCGAACGCGCCAGCCGGGCAGACCGTTCAATGACGTTGGCCAGATCACGGATGTTTCCCGGCCAGTCATGCGCCTGTAGTCGCTGCAATGCCGCCGTGGTCAGCCGCTTCGGCTGCTTGAGGCTGGCGTTCACTCTGTCCAGCACAGCGAGCGCCAGCTTAGGGATATCACTGCGCCGGTGCCGGAGTGCCGGCAGGCGGATCTCACCGACGTTCAGGCGATAGTAGAGATCCTCCCGAAACTTACCCCGCCTGAT
>CAZTJP010000293.1:0-3164 GCA_964613895.1 uncultured Thiotrichales bacterium
AGTCACCGCTCGTTCACGAGCCGCCGTGAATATATCCTGTAGGCTCGACGGCGGCTGCTTCAAGGGGCTATGGTGGGGAAGGGGTGTCAACCATTCGTTGTTCCGGGCGTTGTCCTGATTGAGTCCATTCATTTCGATGACGGAGATGATCATGAAAAATGCAGCGATGATGACTTTGTGTTCCTTTGTCACCCTGACCGTGGTTGCGTTGGCGCAGGCACAGGCGGGGACACGTGATCCGTTGGTCAACAAGCGTCAGCATCAGCAGATGATGCGTATCCATCAAGGGGTGAAGTCTGGTGCGTTGACGAAGCCGGAGGCACAACAGCTGGCGCATGAGCAGATGCGAATTCGCAAGATGGAACGCCATTTCAAATCGGATGGGGTTTTGACGTTTCGCGAACGCGCCAGGCTTCAGCATAGCCTCGATCGCGCCAGTCATGATATCTATCGGCAAAAGCATGACGCGCAAACTCGACCTTGAAGCCAGAATCCGGGCTGGTGATCCATCCAGCGCATTCAGGCTCCGCTTAACCCGAATTTCTCACACAGGGTCGCGTAGCGAGGCCGCAGGCGTGATCCTGTGAGAAATGCGGGTTAGTCGGAATCTTCGCTATAATCCCAGGGGTATTCACAGCATGTTCTGACTATCTATGGCCACTTCACTGACTGGTTCTTCGCAGCGTCGTCCTGTCGTGACGGCCCTGGGCGCGATCCTCTCTGTTCTTGGTGCCGCCGGGGTATTGCGTATCTCCACGATGCTGGCGTTTCTGTTGCCCAATCTGGCGGAGGGAAGGTTTCAGTTCTTTTCCCATCAGGCGTTGTTTCAGGTGATGTGGGCGGTGTTCTTCATCAGCCTGTTGATCACGGGCATCAGCCTGATCGTTTCGGGGGTGCGCGGCAAGCGCCGCGATCTGGTGCCGGGCCTGACGCTGTATTTTCTCGGCGCCTCGCTGATGATCAACGGATTTTTGTTGCTCATGTATGGTTATCCACTCTATGGCGGTGTGGCGGTGATCATCGGCGCGCTGGCCGCTTGGGTGGAATGGAGTACCGAGGTCGTCTGACGGCGGCGCGGTCTGTTATCATGCCCGCGTTTTTCGAGCGGGCTTTTGTCATGCAGTTGATTGCGGTTGCCGCCGGTGGCGCTTGTGGCGCATTGATGCGTTTCTGGGTTTCGACGGCGGTCTATGCCTGGCTGGGGCGTGCCTTTCCGTGGGGCACCCTGGCTGTCAATGTGTTGGGGTCGTTGCTGATGGGGTTTCTGTCGGTTTATCTGATCGAGCGGGCGAATATTTCGCCCGAATGGCGGGCAGCGATCCTGATTGGTTTTTTGGGCGCTTTCACGACCTTTTCGACTTTTTCGCTGGAAACTTTCAATCTCATCGATGATGGAGCGCTGTGGCGCGCTACAATCAATATGGCAGGCAGCGTTTTGCTCTGCGTACTCGCCGCCTGGGCGGGCGTGATTCTCGGGAGAAGTCTATGAAGGTTACCGTTGCCAGAATCTATCTGACCGAAGGGGAGCATGTGCATCGCAAGATTCTCGATCGTCTGCATGATGTCGAGAAGGTCAAGGGCGTGACGATGTTTCGTGCGATTGCGGGCTATGGTGAATCCGGCGTCATCCATCAGAGTGGGTTGGTCGATCTGTCGCTGAATCTGCCGCTGGTCATCGAGTTTTTCGATACGCCGGAGAAAGTGGAGGCGGTGCTGGAAGATCTGCGCGACCTGGTCGAGCCGGATCATGTGCTAAGATTCGCAGCCCGCGCGGGCTAGCCCCGGGTTTCTCATGCTCGATCGCTGATGGGAGATTCGGCGGCCCGGTCGTCCCCTAACGAATCATGGATACAGATCATGCTGGACCCGAAATTGCTCCGTCAAGACCTCGATGGTGTGGCAGCCCAACTGGCGCGCCGCGGTTATTCGCTCGACACCGCCACGCTGTCTGCACTGGAGACCCAACGCAAGGCGCTGCAGGTCGAGACCCAGCAATTACAGAACACGCGTAACACCCGCTCGAAGTCCATTGGCCAGGCCAAGGCGCGCGGAGAGGACATTGCGCCGCTGCTGGCCGAAGTCAGCGAACTGGGTGATCGACTCAAGCGCAAGGAAGCCGAACTGGCGGAATTGCAGGCTCGGCTGGATGCGATTCTGATGGGCATTCCCAACCTCCTCGATGAGGATGTGCCGGACGGCGCCGATGAGAACGACAATGCGGAACTGCGGCGCGTGGGTGAGCCACCGGCATTCGACTTCGAGCCAAAAGATCATGTCGATCTGGGCCTGCCGCACGGCTGGCTCGATTTCGAATCAGCCGCAAAATTGAGTGGCTCGCGTTTTGCCGTCATGCGCGGCGGCATGGCACGACTGCACCGGGCGCTGATCCAGTTCATGCTGGATATCCATACACAGGCACATGGCTACCGTGAAGTCTACGTACCCTACCTGGTCAATGCCGATAGCCTGCGAGGCACCGGTCAGTTACCCAAGTTCGAGGAAGATCTGTTCGCTTTGCGCGGCGAACAGCCGTTCTATCTGATTCCGACCGCCGAAGTGCCGGTCACCAACCTGGCTCGCGACGAGATTCTGGAGGCGGATGAACTGCCGTTGAAGATGGTCGCGCATACCCCCTGTTTTCGTTCCGAGGCCGGCTCTTATGGCAAGGATGTTCGCGGGCTGATCCGTCAGCATCAATTCGAAAAGGTCGAACTGGTACAGCTGGTTCGGCCGCAGGATTCGCGGCAAGCGCATGAGGCGTTGACTGCGCATGCTGAAGCCATCCTGCAAAAACTGGATCTACCCTACCGGGTGGTGGTGCTATGCGCCGGAGACACCGGTTTTTCCGCACGCAAGACCTACGATCTGGAAGTCTGGTTACCCGGCCAGAACAAATATCGGGAAATTTCCTCCTGCTCCAATTTTGGCGATTTCCAGGCCCGCCGGATGAAGGCACGCTGGCGCAATCCCGAGACTGGCAAACCCGAGCTGCTGCATACACTCAATGGCTCTGGCCTGGCCGTGGGTCGGACACTGGTGGCCGTGGTGGAGAATTATCAGCAGGCGGATGGCTCGATTCGCATCCCGGAGGCATTGAAACCCTACATGGCCGGCCAGGAGATCCTGACCGCCTGAAGGCCAATCCAATCGGGGCGGGCTAGCCC
>CAZTJP010000294.1:0-3155 GCA_964613895.1 uncultured Thiotrichales bacterium
CCGGCGGGCAATCCGGGGCAGGTCGGTTTCTGGGCTGTAGCTGTCCATGCAAGCATTGAACCAGAAACTGTACGACGCCAGGGGGGGTATGGTTCACACTGTCAAGTGTTATCTGCTTGAAACTGGTCAGCTTGTGAACAGGAAAGGGACGGCTTTCACAAAATGTGGGCTGGTTCAGAGGCGATTCCAGAGGTCTTCGAATTCTTCCCGGGTCTGGATGTTTTCTTCCGTGACCTGTGAAGACTGATAGAAGAACTGGGTGTAGAAGCTCGGGTTTTCACCGATCTGTGTGAGTTCGATACGGAGTTTTTTGCCCAGCATGCTGACTTCGAGGATATCACCCAGCGCGAAGAAGTTGTTGGGAACAAGGATGCTGGGTGGTTGCTGAATGGTTTTCATGCCGGGCAGCATCAAGGCTTCGAGCGGCATGATTTCGCGATGGTTGCGATTGGTGATCGTATCGACGGAGACTACCAGTGCTCGCGGCGCAATCAGCTGGACGCCGACCTGGAGCCCACCTTCGACCGGGTTTTTCATCCAGCGAATGATCCCGATACGCCAATGGTGAATGTTGTATTCCTTCTCCCGCAGGGCCATGAGTTCGCCAACCCGTGCCTGACTGGGTGCTTCTTCATTCCAGACCAGTCCGTAGCCCCCGGCGCCGGTGTTGGTCACTTGCCAGTCGAGCCAGGTCTCGGGGCGACGTGGTTTTTGGATTTCCACAGGTTCTTCGAACGCGACGTTGCCCAGCAGGATATCGTTTCGGTAAGTCGGGTCGAATTCGGACAGGTCGGAACGTGCCTCGGGTGCAAACAGGGTTGAGCCTGATGGAAACTGTTCTGCTTCGGTGACGGCGTAGCCGCGGCGGTCCTCCCCGCTGAACAGCTCTTCCTGGGATTGTTCCGGCTGCAAATCATCGAGAATCGCCGAGATGATGTGCCGCAGTCCGATAGAGGCGATGATCCGGCGGTTGGTCGATACCCGGCTGAAGCGGCGTTTTTCCTCGCTCGTCCAGGTGGTGATCAGCCGGTGGATCAGCTGTGGTTCGAGCTGGACCTTGCTGAATGCTGCCTGGCCGCCGTCTTCCTGGGTGGAATCGGCGATATCGTTGAGGGTGCTGATCAGTCGGGTCAGGTCGAATCCCCGCAGGTTGGAGAATGTCGTGATCGTCGCCAGTGAAATGTATTGTGGAGGTTCCGAGGATTTGAGGCTGACCACATGCACGTAGTTGCGCGAATCGGGTTTCAGTTGCTTGGTCAGGTCGACCAGGTGGACAGCGGTCTCGAAATAGGTTCGCAGTTTCTGCGCTTCACTGGTTCTCAGGCGCAACGGCTGGGTCATGGCCAGCAGGCTGATCTGTTTGAAAACGTCGGTGATCGTCGATTCGGTGATGGTGAGATAGTCGGAGTCGGCGATGTTTTGATCGGCGAACCGCTGCCGTTCGGCGAAGCTGAGCAGACGGTGGATATCATGCCAGGTGCTGGGTGGATCGACCCGGTAGAGCGCAGAGTTGGATGCGATCGATTCGCCCAGGTAGCGCATGGCCCGGTGGGTTGCGGTGACCAGGGATTTTTGATCGATATTACCGAGTTTGGTGGCGCAGTCGTGGACGACGTGTTTGTAACCCACCGCCAGTTCCAGCAACAGGGCGTGGTTGAGTTTGGCGATCTGTGCGCTCTTGCCGAGCAGCGGGAAAGTGACGCCGTTGAGGTGCTTGTTCAGATGTTTGAGTACGATCCGCGCTGTGGGCCGCAGCATTTCCAGCATCTCGAAACGCGTGCGTGCGTTGATCTGTTGGCGGTTGAGGATGCGCAGGGTTTTGTAGACCTGACGCGTGGTATCACCCATGTTGACGAGCACCAGCGCGGACAGCCATTTACGGAACAGGCGTGGATTATTGGGGGAGGCCTGGATCTCTTCGAGTGTGGCGCTGTATTGCGGCAGGTGCAGGTTCATCGATGCTTGGCGTGGGCGTATGACCCCGTGCGGATATCTCAGGCTTGAGACTATAACGGATCACTCTGCAAGAACGAAATGCAAATCACAGACTGGCTGGATCAATGGTGGGGAACGGACGAAATCTTGCGGTATTTCTCACTGGCTCGTATTTCTCACCGGGCGGTCGCAGTCGTGTCTCGGCGAGAAATCCGGGCAAGTGGTCGCTATCCGTGGTGCAATGCGCGCTTTGCCGGTTGTCCGGGGAGATCCTGAACCAGCCGTGGCACGAGGTAGCCCGGCAATCGGGCCGAGAGTGCATCGTGGATCGCGCTGGCCCGTGCCGGTTCGACATCGAAATGCGCGGCGCCGTCCACTTTGTCGAGCAGGTGTAGATAGTAGGGCTGTGTCTGGCAATCGAACAATCGCCGCGAGAGTGTCGCCAGCGTGGCCGGATCGTCGTTGACGCCGCGCAGCAGAACGCTTTGGTTGAACAGTCTGGTTCCGGCATTGGCCAACCGCCGCAGTGCGGCAGCCAGCTCATCATCGATTTCGGCCGGGTGGTTGCAATGGATGACGATAACGGTTTGCAGAGGGGTTTCACTGAGCCAGCCGAGCAATGCATCATCGACCCTGGCCGGAATCACCACCGGCAGTCGGGTGTGAATGCGCAGGGTTTGCAAATGAGGGATGTCGGCCAGTTGTGCGGCAATCCGGGCCAGTTGCGCATCCGGCAGCATCAATGGGTCGCCACCACTGAGGATCACCTCGGCAATGCTGGCATCGCCAGCGATGTAGTCGAGTGCGGCGGGCCAGTGGTCACGGCTGGTGAGCGCATCTTGATAGGGAAACTGGCGGCGGAAGCAATAGCGGCAGTGCACCGCGCAGGCCGGACTGGTGATCAGCAGTACGCGGCCGTGGTATTTGTGGATCAGGCCGGGTAGCGGCGAGGCGGGCAGGTCGCCGACGGGATCGGTGGTGTAACCGGCGGGTTGCGGTTCGAGTTCGCGAGCCTGGGGCAGTATCTGTAGCAGCAGCGGATCGGATGGGTCGCCCTTTTTCATGCGGGCGACATAGCTGTTGGGTACCTTGAGGCGGAACAGCCCGTGTGCGCCGACCATATCCGGAAGTTGTGACGGGGCCAGTTCGAGTGCTTGCAGCAGTGCATCCGGACGGGTGATGGCTTCGTCCAGTTGCTGGCGCCAGCGGGCGGTTTTTTC
>CAZTJP010000295.1:0-3155 GCA_964613895.1 uncultured Thiotrichales bacterium
ATACCAGTCTGACCGGAGAGCGGAGCTGTTGCAATTCTGCCGTGTTTAACCCGGAAAAAACCGGCCTTGATCAAATCTTGGGCAAGCGGTCGGTTTTCGTGATGAGCCGAACGGGGTCGCATCACCAAAATGCTGAAGGCCATCAGCGGCAAAGAGTTGGGCTTGAAGACTGAGTTCTGAGCGTGATAACCGGCGGGGTGCTCTGTCGAGGCTCGGGCCGGTGGGGGCATCGCTCAGCGGTGTTGGCCGTCCAGCCCGGCTTCGGCCAGCGCGGCGGCGCGGAAGATGGCGCGGCCCTTGTTCATGGTTTCTTTCCATTCCAGCTCGGGTTTGGAGTCGTAGACGATGCCGGCGCCGGCCTGAATATGCAGTTGGCGGTCCTTGATGACGGCGGTACGGATGGCAATGGCGGTGTCCATGTTGCCGTTCCAGGAGAGGTAGCCGACGGCGCCGGCATAGACGCCACGCTTGACCGGTTCCAGTTCGTCGATGATCTCCATGGCGCGGATCTTGGGAGCGCCGCTGACGGTGCCGGCGGGAAAAGTGGCGCGCAGCACGTCCATGGCGGATACGTCGTCACGCAGTGAGCCGACGACGTTGGAGACGATGTGCATGACGTGCGAATAGCGTTCCACCACCATGCGATCGGTGACTTCGACGCTGCCAGTCTTGGCGATCCGGCCGACATCGTTGCGGCCCAGGTCGATCAGCATCAGGTGTTCCGCCAGTTCCTTGGGGTCGCTGAGCAGATCGGCTTCCATGGCGGCATCGTCTTTCTCGTCATGACCGCGTCGCCGGGTGCCGGCGATGGGCCGGACGGTGACCTGGCCGTCCTCGGAGCGAACCAGGATTTCCGGCGAGGAGCCGACGATCTGGAAGTCTTCCAGATCGAGAAAGAACATGTAAGGCGATGGGTTGAGTCCACGCAGGGCGCGATACAGATCGAGCGGCGCGGCGCTGTAGGGCGCGCTCATGCGCTGCGAGAGTACGACCTGCATGATGTCGCCGTCGATGATGTACTGACGGGCTTTTTCCACCGCGTCCATGAAGCCTTGCCGGGTGAAGCCGGAGACGAAATCCGATTCATCGATGCGGCGTGGCTGGGCAGCGGGCCGGTAGCCGGGCACGGACTGGCGCAGGCGCTGTTCCAGTTCGAACAGCCGCTGTCTGGCCGGGCCTTCTTCACCGGCGGGCGCGTGGAGGATGAGGTAGAGCCGACCGGCCAGGTTGTCGAAGACGATGACTTCTTCCGATTGCATCAGCAGGATATCGGGCGCTTCGAGCGGGTCCGGTTTCTGGCAGGGGCCGAGTTTCGGTTCGATGTAGCGAATGGTGTCGTAGCCGAAATAGCCGACCAGTCCGCCGGTGAATCGTGGCAGGCCGGGAATGGCGGGAATATCGAACCGCTGCTGGTAAGCCTCGATCCAGGCGAGCGGGTCATCCGCCTGGATCGATTCGACGACCTCACCGCGATCCTCAATGGTGATTTGGCTGCCACGGACCTTGATGATGCGCGAACATGGCAGTCCGATGATCGAATAACGGCCCCATTTCTCTCCGCCATGAACCGATTCGAACAGGTAACTGTAGGGGCCGGCGGCCAGTTTGAGATAGGTGCTGAGCGGCGTGTCCAGATCGGCCAGCACTTCCCGCACCACCGGCGTCAGCCGGCAGGGTCCGGTGATGGTGGAGGGCGGGATAGAACGTTCGCTCATGTGGACATCAGGCCGCTTCGAACAACCGGGGCAGTTCGGCCATCGAATCGATCACAGCGTCCGGGTTGTAATCACGGATGTCTTCACCGTGATTGTAACCGTAACTCATGCAGACGATACGGAATCCGGCGGCGCGGGCGGCTTTGACATCGCTCTGGGAGTCACCCAGCATCAGGCTGTTCGCCGGCTCGACGCCGAGTTGTTCCGCCGCATAGAGCAGCGGCATCGGGTCGGGCTTGTTCTTCGGCAGGGTGTCGCCGGCGATGATGATCTCGAATACATCGTGGATGCCCAGATCACGTAACAGCGGCAAGGTGAACTGCGAGGCCTTGTTGGTCACGCTGCCCAGCCGGAATCCTTGCGATTGCATCCACGCCAGCCCTTCCTCGACGCCGGGATAGAGCGGGCTGCGTTTGGAGGTGTTCTCGGCGTACAGTTCGAGGAAGATCGGATAGGCCTTGTCGAACAGCGCCGGGTCGGGCGTGCCGTTGAGGTCGTTGGTCAGGGCCCTTTCCACCAGGCGGCGCACGCCATTGCCGACCCATTGGCGCACGGCGGGTTCGCCCGGCTCGGGCAGGCCCAGTTCGCGCATCATGGCGTCGGTGCACCAGGCGAGATCCGGCACACTGTCCACCAGCGTGCCGTCCACGTCGATCAGGATCATCTCCGGGCGAGGGAGCATTATTCCGCCTTGGCCAGTTCCGCGCGGAATTCCTTGATGATGCTGTCGTAGCGATTGGGATCGGCATCATTGGCCGCGCCAAAGATCGCGGAGCCGGCCACGAAGGTGTCAGCCCCCGCCTCGCGGATCTCACGGATATTGTTGGCCTTGACGCCGCCGTCGATCTCCAGCCGGATGTCGAGTCCACTGTCGTCGATGATCTTGCGTGCCTGGCGCAGTTTTTCCAGTGCCGAAGGAATGAAGCTCTGGCCGCCAAAACCGGGGTTGACCGACATCAGCAGGATCATATCGACGTTTTCCAGTTCATAGTCCAGAAAACTCAATGGCGTTGCCGGGTTGAACACCAGTCCGGACTTGCAGCCCGCGCTGCGAATCAGTTGCAGTGTACGGTCGATATGATTGCTGGCTTCCGGATGGAAGGTGATATAGGTGGCGCCGGCCTCCGCGAAATCGCCAACGATGCGGTCGACGGGGCTCACCATCAGGTGAACGTCGATCGGTGCGGTCACGCCGTGCTTGCGCAGCGCGTCGCATACCAGCGGGCCAATCGTCAGGTTGGGGACGTAGTGGTTGTCCATGACATCGAAATGAACGATGTCCGCGCCCGCAGCGAGTACGTTGTCCACTTCCTCGCCCAGCCGGGCGAAATCCGCGGACAGAATGGAGGGTGCGATCAGATTGTCTTTTGCCATGCCGTGCCTCGATACATCAGGATAAAGAGGCGGAACTTTACCTGAATTCCCGGCAGGTTTCATCGC
>CAZTJP010000296.1:0-3151 GCA_964613895.1 uncultured Thiotrichales bacterium
CACCGAAATCCACCTGGTTCGAACCCAAACTCGCCGACGGCCTCGTCTCCCACCTCCTGGAATAACCCACAAAACAGAAAAGACACCGGCCGGAACACCTACATTCCCACACAGCAGCGCAGGAACGAGGGACAAACCCTGACCAACCGGAAACCGCTGCGGAGCAGCCCGGCGGGCAGTGATCGGGCACGGGCGTCGGCCGCAGGAAGCGGCCGTCGAGCCTACACGGACGTATTCACGGCGACCCGTGAACGACCACTGACTGTCGGGATGCGGGGGTCGGAAGAACCACACCGCCAATAACGCAACAACGCAAGCCTGACCCCCCTGTTTGACCCCCTCGTTCCCTTCGAAACAGGCTCAGGCGGCCTGTTCAGAAATACTGCCGGCGACACGAACCACGGTATTGTCACCATCAACGTAGACCAAACGAGGATGATGACGTTCCGCCTCACTCGCCGTCATCGAAGCGTAACTGCAAATAATCACGATATCGCCCGGCGATGCCTTGTGCGCTGCCGCGCCATTGACCGAAATCATTCCGCTGCCGGCCTCCCCCGAAATCGCATAGGTCGAAAACCGCTCACCATTGCTGACATTGTAAATCTCGATCTGCTCATACTCGCGAATGCTCGCTGTACGCAACAAATCCGCATCGATCGCGCACGACCCCTCATATCCCAACTCGGAATGGGTCACCGTCACCCGGTGCAACTTCGACTTCAACATGGAAATGTGCATACCCTCATTATGGCGGCTCACCCCCCTTTCTTCAATGATACCGGGATATTGTCGATCAACCGTACATCGCCCAGACGCACCGCCGCCAACACCACCAATTCGTCATCCTCGGCTGTCGCGGGCGCCAGAGTACGGGCATTGCGAATCGTCAGATAATCCGGCTCGAATGCCCGCGTCGCCAGCAACGCCAACGCCTTCTCCTCCATGGTGGCAAAATTCTTCGCACCATCCCGCAACAATCCCTCGATTCGCTGCAACAAACGATACAACTGTGGCGCCAAACGCCGCTGCGACGGCGTCAAGCGACTGTTGCGGGAACTCAATGCCAACCCATCCGCTGCCCGCACCGTCGGCCCCGAATAGATCCGGACAGGAAAGTTCAAATCTTCCACCATCTTGCGAATCACCAGCAACTGCTGGAAATCCTTCTCGCCGAATATTGCCATGCTCGGCTGAACGATATGGAACAACTTCGCCACCACCGTCGCCACACCCTCGAAATGCCCGGCCCGGGATGCCCCCTCCAGATCGGAACTGATCCCCGGCACGATCACCCGCGTCATCGACTGCTGCCCCTCGGGATAGATCTCACTGACCGCCGGGGTGAAAACGTAATCCACTCCCCGCTCTCCCAACAGCGCCAGATCTGCCTGCAGCGTGCGCGGGTAATTGGCCAGATCCTCAGCCTGATCGAACTGCATGGGATTGACGAAAATACTGACCACCACCTTGTCCGCTCGCTGACGCGCAATATCGACCAGGGAAAGATGGCCGGCATGCAGATTCCCCATGGTCGGCACCAGTGCAATGGACTCGCCCGCCTGACGTGGCGCGCGCAGCGCGATGGAAAGCTCATAGGCTGAAGAAAATCGGATCATGGTCTTTTTGTGGATCAGGTTGTTGTCTGTGAAAATGCGTACTGGTCCCGTGGCTGGAACAACGACAGCATGGCCGCCGCCTTGTCGAAACATTCCTGATACTCGCCCTCGAGCGTCGAATCATGAACGATGCCTCCCCCGGCCCAGAAATGCAGTTTGCCTCGCTGGTGCGTGAGTGTACGGATCGCGATGTTCATGTCCATCGAACCATCGGCGCCGATATAGCCAATGCCGCCACAATAGACGCCCCGGCGATGCGGCTCCAGCTCTTCGATGATCTCCATCGCCCGCAGTTTGGGCGCACCGGTGATCGAGCCGCCCGGAAAACAGCCACGCAACAAGTCCAGCGTGCTGACCCCTGTCGCCAGCCGACCCTCGACCGTCGAGACCAGGTGATGCACGGTGGCGAAACTCTCCACCGCGAACAGCTCGGGCGCCCGAACGCTACCAGGCTGACAAGTCTTGCCGAAATCGTTGCGCAATAGATCGACGATCATGACGTTTTCGGCGCGATCCTTTTCACTGCGCGCCAATGCCGACCGTAACGCTTCATCCTCGCCAGGATCGGCTGAACGGGGACGCGTCCCCTTGATCGGCCGCGTCTGCGCCAACCCATCGCGCACCTCGATGAAACGTTCGGGCGAACAACTGAGCACCTGCACATCGGGAAGATTGAGATAAGCGCCGAACGGCGCCGGATTGACCTGACGCAAGGCACAATAGGCCATCCACGGATCACCGACACACTCCGCCGTGAAACGCTGCGCCAGATTGACCTGGTAACAATCACCTTCGACGATGTAGCGCTCGATACGGCGGTAGGCTTGCGCGTAGCTTTGCCGATCGAGATCGGCCCGGATCTCGCCAGTGACCTGAAAGCCGCGTGTTGTGGCGACGGCTGGCGGCTCGGTGAACAGCTTGACAAGCTGCTGCCGACGCGCGGGGTCGTTACGGCCGCCTGTCTCGCCCGTCAACCAGCATTCGTGGCGTTCGTGATCGAGCACCACTGCCCAGTCATAAATGCCCATCGCCATGGTCGGCAACTGCTCATCGTCCTCGGCCAATGACGGCAGGCGCTCGATACGCCGGCCCAGATCATAGCCCAGATAACCCGCCGCACCGCTGACGAAAGGCAACTCACCCGCCTCGACGGCGATACCGGTCAGCAATTCATCGAGCAGCGCAAACGGATCG
Organism: uncultured Thiotrichales bacterium; assembly: GCA_964613895.1. GTDB lineage: Bacteria > Pseudomonadota > Gammaproteobacteria > UWMA-0217 > UWMA-0217 > HyVt-560. The sequence continues at coordinate 2,814 of CAZTJP010000296.1, forward strand.
TCCGTCGACTGCCGCCGAGCATCTGGAGAATGAATGAAAGTCGTCTCTCCACGCGTCTCCAGCCGCATCAACGGATCGGAAACGATGATATCGAAACGCCCAGTCCGTCGATCAGGCGGGCCACTGTCGAAAAACATCGACCAGGGCCGTTCCGCCAGTGGCGCAAACAAGCGCGCGCCATCGGGTCGATACGGCAGCGCAATCCGGAATGCCTCTGTCACCGATCGCACCCCGCCAGCTCACTTATGTCGATCAACGACGCTGCACGCCCCGCCGACGCCATGCCAGCCCCAACCCCGCCAGCAGCACGAGTCCGAACCCGGCGCCGCCACCGCCTC
>CAZTJP010000297.1:0-3139 GCA_964613895.1 uncultured Thiotrichales bacterium
GCAGCCAGCTTTCTTCCTGCGCTTCGATCGCATTGGGTCCGTACTGAGCCAGCCGTTGTTGCGCCTCGGCTGACGAGAGTCCCGCCGGCAGAGGGTGCGATTGTTGTACCGTTTGTGTGTTCATGACCGTTTGATCAACCAGAACAGCGATCATGCTACGCAGGGAAGTGCGGCGGATCTGTCATCTGCGTGACAAAAGGATGCAACGCTGTCGCCGTGCAGTTTCTGGGCCGTGCCTATGTGCTGTTGGCGTAAACCCAGAACAGGGCGGGCTCCGGCAGGCTCACGGTCACGCCGTTTTGACCATCGTACAAGCCGAATCGTCTCACCACGCGCTGTGAGGCGGAGACTTCGATGGCGCAGGGGGTCGACGGGCAATGGAGATGCATGGTGACGCTGTCACCCAGATCGATCAGCCGAATCGATCCACGGAGCACGCATTCACCGGGCGCTGATGGGTGATCGGTATCACGCAGGGCAACTTCTTCGGCACGAATCCCAATATAGATGGCGCTGCCAAGCGGGGCTTTTCCGTGCAGCCGAAAATGGTGTTTCAGGACGGGGCATTCCGCTACTATCCGGTCACCATCATAGCCCTGGATGGTGGCAGGGAAAAGGTTCTTGATGCCCAGGAAGCGGGCCACTGCCTCACTCGCGGGTTGATGGTAGATCCGTTTTTTGTCGCCACTCTGGTGCTGCTGGCCGTTGATCAGCACGGTAATCCGGCCCGCCAGAAAATAGGCTTCCGTCAGGTCGTGAGTGATGAGCAATGCCGCCAGTCCATGTTCACGCTGCAAGTCTCGCACCAGCCACCACAATTCCCGCCGGAGCGTTTCGTTCAGGGCGGTGAAGGGTTCGTCCAGCAGCACCAGGCGGGGATCGGCCACCAGCGCGCGCACCAGGGCAACCCGCTGGCGCTCTCCGCCGGACAGCGTTTCGATGCGCCGTTCGAGAAGGTCGCCAATGCCGGTAATTTCAACCAATCGGTCGAGCAATGGCTGGAAACGGTCGGTCGCAAGACTGCGGGCCCGGGCGCTGTAGCAGAGGTTGTCGTGCACCGACAGGTGGGGAAACAGCCCCAGGTTCTGCGGGACATAGCCCAGCCGACGCTGCTCCATGGGCCAGTGGGTGATGTCCTGGTTTTCCAGAAGAATGCGGCCCTTGCGGACCGGAATGCTGCCGAGCACGGCCCCGAGCAAGGTGCTCTTGCCGGAGCCAGACGGCCCCAGCACGGCGTGGCACTCACCCGGCGCTACCGCGAGGTTGATGTCGCGTAGAGAAAAGCTTCCCATCCGTGCCTCGAGTGAGTGGATCTCAAACATTGGCTGCGCGCTTGAGCAGGCGTCGCGCGGTATAGAGTGCGGCGAGCCCGAGGATGACAAGAATGAGAATCAGCGCCACGGTGCCTTTGATGTCCGCACTCTCCAGTCGCATGAAAATGGCCACTGGAAGGGTTTCGGTGCGCATCGCCATGCTGCCCGCCACCATCAGTGTTGCGCCGAATTCGCCCAGCGCCTTGGCCCAGGTGAGAATAAAGGCGGCAATCAGGCCGTTTCGGGCCAATGGCAGCGATACGCTGAAAAAGACGTGGCGCGGGCTGGCGCCTAAGGTGCGGGCCACTGTCTCCAGGTCGACGGGTACCTCATCGAAAGCGGATTGGATCATGCGCACCGCCAGTCCCAGCACGGTGACGAACTGGGCCAGTACGATACCGGCAAAAGTGAAGACAAAATACAAGACGTTGGTTTGCAGCCATTCGCCAACGGGATTGTTGAAGAAGATAAGGATGATGGCGCCCAATGCTGCCGGTGAGACGATAATGGGAAATTCCAGTACGGTCTCAGCGATTCCCTTGCCGCGGAAGGAAAAGCGTGACAGCGCATAGGCTGCCGGCGTGGCAATGATCAAAGCCAACACGGTGGAGACGGTGGCAGCCAGCAGCGACAGCCGGATGGAAAACAACGTGCGCGGGGAGAGCAGGGTTTCCCGCAAGGTCGTGCCGTCGAGAAACCATGCGAGCGACACGATCAGTCCGCCATACAGCCCCATGACGATCAGCGCCGCAACGATGCTCGTGCGTTGGAGCGTGAGCCCGCTCACTTTCTCGCCTCTGGTAAAGGGCTGCCGGAACCACTGTTCAGCCGCCAGGTGTCGGGGACGTGATACTCACCACCAACGGGCTTTTTTTCACCAATCCAGGTGAACGCTGCTTCGGGTGTGGCCAAATAGTGATGGTCGGCGAAGATCTTGCGCCCTTCGGGGCTGACAAGAAAGTCGATGAAGGCTTGCGCGGCCTCCCGGTTGTGGGTGAACCGCGAGATGGCAATGGGGATGTAGCCGACGCGAGGGATCTCGCTGGCGCGCAGGGCAACGGTTTCGATACGTTCGGGATCCCATTCGCCGAAGACCCGCCAGCCGATGACTGCGTCCGCCTGTTTCAGTGAAATGGCAGTGGCGGTTTTCGAACAGGAAGCGGGATAATTGACCAGATTTCTGCGGAACGCGGCTACGGCGGGGGCCGGCAGTGCGTGTTCGATGATTTCGACGGCATAGGCGCCCACGCACACGCCATCGGGGTTGGCGATGGCCACCCGCAGGCCGGGACGGGTCAGATCCGCCAGGCTGCGTACCCTGTGCGGATTGCCTTTCTGGACATTGATGGCTGGCACGAGATAGACGATGATTTTTTCAGTCTCGGGAAATACGGCGCCATCCCGCTTGGCCTTTTCCATGTAATCGGAAGAGCCTGGAAAATACAGATCCCCCCGTTTGGCGAGCGCCATCTGCGCCAGCACATGGCCCGATCCGCCGAATACCAGGTCGATTCTGATGCCCGTTTTTTCCTGGTAGCGTCGTGCCGCTTCCTCCGTCGGTGGTTTGGAGGCAGAGCCGGCATAGACCAGCAAGGATTCACCGGCATGTGCTGTGATCAAGGTTACCGTGATGACAGTCACCACGCACAGCTTCATCCAGGTATTCGCGAGCCGGCCAGGATGGCGGCCTGTTTCGTGTGGGTGATCTTGCTGGATATCGCCCCTGTTGTACATTTGTCAGACCTCCGTCTCCACCGGCATGCCTGCGAGTCGCCATTCCGGCAATCCGCCATCGAGCCGCCGGGCCGGAATGCCGTGTTCGCGCA
>CAZTJP010000298.1:0-3100 GCA_964613895.1 uncultured Thiotrichales bacterium
CTAGTCCATTTTGACCCGGCTTGCCATGAATGCACTGGTCAGAATGACCCAGTGCAGCGCCACCACGAATCCGCTCTTGCAATTTCCGGCAATACATCCACAATCGGAATATCCGCTCGTACTTTCACCCAGACGCATGAACAGAATGCTGAAAATCCTCCTCACCAGCCTGCTTTTCATCGCCCAGTCGGCATGGGCCGCGCCGGGCATCATCCGGCTCGCCACCACCACCAGCACCGAAAACTCCGGCCTGCTGGAAAAACTGTTGCCGGCATTCGAAAAAGCCAGCGGCTACCGGGTGCACGTAATCGCCGTCGGCACCGGCAAGGCGCTGCAAATGGGACGCGATGGCGACGTCGATGTGGTGCTGGTCCACGCCCCCAAAGCAGAGGAAAAATTCGTCGCTGACGGCGCCGGGCTCAAACGCCACCCGGTCATGCACAACGACTTCATCCTCATCGGCCCGCGCAACGATCCAGCCCATATCCGCGGTGTGAAAGATGCCGCCACGGCGCTGCAACAGATCGCCCGGGCGCAAGCGCCATTCATTTCGCGCGGCGATGACTCCGGCACCCACAAGAAGGAACGCGCCCTGTGGCGTGCCGCCGGCATCCAGCCCCGTGGCCCCTGGTATCGCGAAGCCGGACAGGGCATGGGCAAGGTGCTCGAAATGGCCAGCGAACTGGATGCCTATACACTCACCGACCGCGGCACCTGGCTGGCCTTCCGTGACCACTCATCACTGATCCCGCTGGTGGCCGGCGACAAACGGCTCTACAACCCCTATGGCATCATCGCCGTCAACCCGGCCCGCTATCCCGATACCAATATCGCAGGCGCCCGGGCGCTGATCGACTGGATCACCAGCAAGACCGGCCAGACACGCATCGCCGCCTACCGGCTCCACGGCGAGCAACTGTTCCATCCCGACGCCTTGCGCCTGTCTCACCGCTGATGGGCAGCCTGGCCGAAGCCACCCGCCATGCGCTGGCCCTGCTGCTCTCGGGCGACCCGGACCTGTGGCGGATCGTTGGGGTTTCCTTTCGCGTCTCCCTGACCGCGCTGATCGTCGCCACGCCGCCCGCACTGTTGATCGCGGCGGGGCTGGCATTCAGCCACTTCCCTGGCCGCCGGCTGCTGGTTTCACTGTTCAACACCCTGCTGTCGGTGCCGGCCGTCGTGGTCGGTCTGACCTTCTACCTGCTGCTGTCGCGGCACGGGCCGCTGGGCGAGTGGCGGCTGCTGTTCACCCAGAGCGCCATGGTGCTCGGCCAGATCGCGCTGGCGTTGCCGATCATCGTCGCCATGGCGCACAGTGCGCTGCAGGAAATCGATCCACGCGCCTGGGAAACCGCCCGCACCCTGGGCGCCGGGCCGCTGCGCGCCGCCATGCTGCTCATGGCAGAAGTCCGTTACGCCCTGCTGGCTGCCGTCATCGCCGCCTTTGGCCGCATCATCGCCGAAGTCGGCTCCGCCATGATGCTCGGCGGCAATATCCTCGGCTACACCCGCAACATCACCACTGCCATCGCATTGGAAACCAGCAAGGGCGCCTACGCCCAGGGCATCGCGCTGGGCATGGTGCTGTTACTGCTCGCCTTCAGCCTCACCGCCGGCCTTCACTGGATGCAAGGCCGTAGCCGGCTGCAACCGGAGTACCTGACGTGACCGCCCTGCAACTGCGTGATCTGACCGTCCGTTATGGTGAATCGACACTGTTCGACAACCTGTCGCTGGACCTGCCACCCGGCCATTGCCGCCTGCTCTGCGGCGACAATGGCGCCGGCAAATCGAGCCTGCTGCGGGTACTGGCCGGCCTGCAACCGGCCACCCGCATCGAACTGCTCGATCCGCCCGTTCGGGAACCACGCGCCGCCGCCCGGGCATTGCGTCAACGCGTCACCTACCTGCACCAGCACCCCTACCTGTTTCGTGGCAAGGTGCTGGACAACCTGCGGCTGGCGTTGCCCCGTGACCTGCCGCGCCGACAACGGCCGCAACGTCTGCAACAAGCACTCCACTGGGCCGGCCTCGAATCCCTCGCCCGCGCCGAAGCCATCCACCTCTCCGGCGGCGAACGCCAGCGGCTGGCGCTGGCGCGGGCCTGGCTGCGCACCACACCCTTCCTGCTGCTCGACGAACCCACCGCCAATCTCGACAGCACCTCACGCAACCGCATGCTCACCCTGCTCGAAGCCCTGCTCGAAGAAGGCCGCGGCCTGCTGATCGCAACGCACGACCCACAACATTTCCCGGCCTTCATTCACGACCGGCTGCGACTGGCCGACGGTCGCCTGCAACTCGCCAAGGATGCCTCGCCCATCGCCCCGCCCAGAGAGGAAGACGCATGACGCCGCCACTGACCGGCGGGATTCTCGCCGGCGGACGCGGCTCACGCATGGGCGGCATCGACAAAGGGCTGGTGACATTGCATGGCAAACCCCTGATCGCTCACGTCATCGAACAACTGGCGCCCCAGGTCGATACCCTGCTCATCAACGCCAACCGCAACATCGCGCAATATGCCGCCTTCGGCCACCCCATCGTTCGCGACCAACTCGACGGCCACCAAGGCCCACTGGCCGGCTTCGCCGCCCTGCTCGATGCCTGCAAAACCGACTGGCTGGTCACCGCCCCCTGCGACGGCCCCTGCCTGCCCCCCGATCTGGCCGCCCGGCTCTGGCAGGCCCGGAAAACCGCCAACGCCGACATCGCCGTGGCCCACGACGGCCAGCGCCTGCAACCCGTCCACGCCCTGCTGCCGCGCCGCCTGCTACCCGACCTGCAAGACTGGCTCGCCCGGGGCGAACGCAAAATTGCCCTCTGGTACGCACAACACCACTACGTCCGCGCCGATTTCAGCGACTGCGCCGAAGTCTTCCAGAACCTCAACACACCGGAGGAACGGCAAGCTGCGGAGCAGGCCATCAACCCGGGCTTCCGTTAACCCCCAATCATTCGCACCGTCTGTACTGGGCACACACGCGGCTCTCGCACCTCCACCTGGAAACTCCGTCCGCATAACTCCACGTCCAGACTCAGTACCGTTCACTCTTTGTCGGTCTATCGTGTTTGCTTCCGACACGGAAAGCTGCTCAGG
>CAZTJP010000299.1:0-3093 GCA_964613895.1 uncultured Thiotrichales bacterium
ACTTTCTTGACCTTGCCGACATCCACATCCTTATACTTGACGTGTGTCTTGCCGGCCTCGACGCCCTCGGCATGATCGAACTCGATCGTGATCAGAGGCCCTTTTTCACGGATCGCCTTGTAAGCCAGCCAGCCGCCGGCGATGGCGGCCACCAGCGGAATCAGCCAGATCAGCGAAATTCCCCGGCTGCGGCCGGTTCGGGCTTCGGGAAGATCGTCGAAATCAGTCATCGGCACAGTCCCAGATCAAACGCGGGTCGAAAGTATGCGCTGCGAACATGGTCAGCACCACCACCGCCGCGAACGATACCGAGCCGGCGCCCGGCTCGACGTTTGCCAGTGCGCCGAATTTCACCAGTGCTACGAGTATCGCAATGACGAAAATATCCACCATCGACCAACGGCCGATGAATTCGGTCACGCGATAGAAGCGGGTTCGCTCCACCGGACGGAACGACGAATGCCGGTGGACGCTGACCAACAGCCACAGCAGCACCACCATTTTCAGCAATGGCACGAAAATACTGGCGACGAAAACGATCAGCGCCAATGGCCACATGCCTTCCTGGATCAGCTGCATGACGCCACCGAGTATCGTCGCCGGTTCACCCTGTCCGAGGTAGACGACACTCATGACCGGCAGTGTATTGGCGGGAATATACAGCAACATGGCGGCGATCAGCAGCGCCCAGGTTTTTTGCAGACTGCCCGGATAGCGACGGTGCAAGCGCGCGCCACAACAGGGGCAAAAGTAATGCCGGGCTGTTGCCGTCTGAGGCACGCGGCAGAGCAACTCACAGGTATCGCAGGCGACCAGACCGGCGCTGGCGGCAGAAGTCCAATCAGTCATCGCTGAGCCGATTCCAGATCAGATGAGGATCGAGCGTGCTGCTCAGTGCGGCAAGCACCACGATCAGCACGGCGAAGGAGTACAGGGAGACGCCGGGAATGACCGTGGCCAGATCTCCCAGCTTGACCACCGCGACCAGCACGGCCAGCAGAAAGACTTCGAGCATACCCCAGGGGCGGGTGCTTTGCAGGAAGCGAAACAGTGGGCGCAGACGGGGTGAGTGACGGCCAGCCCGGATGCCCAGCAGGATGTACAGCGTTCCGAGCAGATCGAACAGCGGGAAGACGAAAGTCGTGAGAAAGATCAGGACAGCGAGCAGTGGGCGTTCGGCCTGCCACATGGCGAGCGTGCCCGATACCAGCGTACTGTCCTGAATCTGGCCATTGGCATCGAGCGACAGAAACGGGAACAGGTTGGCGATGGTGAACAGGATCAGACCAGTGAGGGTCAGCGCCAGGCTTCGTTCGATGCTGTTTGTCTTGCGGGTATAGAGCCGGGCATCGCAACGTGGGCAGTAAGCGGATTCACCTTCCGCGAGGGTGGGCAGTCGCAGCAGCAAGTCGCAGTCGTGACAGGCAATGGGCTGGTGGCTGTGAGGCACGCTGAGGGGAATCCTGAGTGTCAAAGCACTGATTGTAGCGAATGTTCAGGCCCTGATGGAATTCTTGTTCCGGTACGCTGCCGCCTCCCACCCCGACAGCGCACACCGGGGTCAGGCTTGCGTTATTGCGTTTTGAAGTTCTCCGGCGCGAAGCAGTCCGACCGAGTGAACGCCAGCCTGCTTGTCACATTGGGCGGCAGAGTAGAGAGCCGGCCGCGGGGTGACTTCGAGGTAGCCCGCCCGAGGTCGATAAAGGCAGGTGATTACACTACACTCGATAGGGTATTGACTGTACAACAAGACCCAGAGGCCCGCTGATGCAACAAACCAAGATTTTGCTCGACGAACGCGATCTGCCCGATCACTGGTACAACATTGTCGCGGACATGCCGAATCCGCCGGCGCCGTATCTGGGGCCGGACGGCCAGCCGGTGCCGCCGGAGGCGATGCTGGCGATCTTCCCGGAAGCCTTGGTGATGCAGGAGGTTTCGACCGAGCGCTGGATTCCGATTCCCGAAGCGGTGCGTGAGGCATTGACGCAATGGCGGCCATCGCCCCTGTTTCGAGCGCATCGGCTGGAGCGGGCGCTGGGGACGCCGGCGAAGATCTATTACAAGAATGAGTCGGTCAGTCCAGCGGGTTCGCACAAGCCGAATACGGCGATTGCGCAGGCCTATTACAACAAGGAGGCGGGTATCAAGCGTCTGAGCACCGAGACGGGCGCTGGCCAATGGGGCTGTTCGCTGGCGTTGGCGGGGCAGATTTTCGGGCTGGATGTGGAAGTCTTTATGGTCAATATCAGTTACCAGCAGAAGCCCTATCGGCGCACCATGATGCAGACCTGGGGCGCAGAGGTGTTTGCCAGCCCCACGGATCGAACCGAGGCGGGACGCAAGGTGCTGGCGGACGATCCGCAGTCGCCCGGGTCACTGGGGATTGCGATTTCCGAGGCGGTGGAGGTGGCGGCTGGGCGCAGTGATACGAACTATGCGCTCGGATCGGTGCTGAATCACGTATTGCTGCATCAAACCGTGATTGGCCAGGAGGCACGCAAGCAACTGGAGCTGGTGGGTGATTATCCCGACGCCGTGTTCGCGCCCTGTGGCGGCGGCTCCAATTTCGGCGGGATCGCCTTTCCGTTCTTTGCAGACAAGGCCGCGGGCCGGGAGATTTCGCTGGTGGCAGTGGAGCCGGCGTCGTGCCCGACCCTGACCAGGGGCGCCTATGCTTATGACTATGGAGATGTTGCCGGACTGACGCCGCTGATGAAGATGTTCACGCTGGGGCATGATTTCATGCCGCCTGGCATCCATGCGGGTGGGTTGCGATATCACGGCGATTCCGCGCTGGTCAGTCAGTTGCACCAGGAAGGGTTGGTCGATGCGGTGGCGGTGCACCAGTTGGAGACTTTCGAAGCTGGTGTATTGTTCGCGAAAACCGAGGGCATCATAGCCGCACCGGAATCCTGCCATGCGATCGCCGCGGTGGTAGCCGAAGCAAAGCGTTGCGCAGACACGGGCGAAGCGAGGACATTGCTGTTCAATCTCTCAGGGCATGGCCATTTCGATATGTCGGCGTATGAGCGTTATCTCAATGGCGAGTTGAAGAACTTCGACTATCCCGAAGAAGCGATTCGTGAGTCG
>CAZTJP010000300.1:0-3058 GCA_964613895.1 uncultured Thiotrichales bacterium
CCGTTCCGGAACCGTGGTTACCGGACGGGTGGATTTCTGGAGAACCCCCTGACAATGTCATTTCAATCACTCGGCCTGATGGCCGAAATCGTCCGTGCTGTTGCCGAAAAAGGCTACAGCCAGCCCACCCCGATCCAGCAGCAGGCGATTCCCGCCGTGCTCGCCGGCAAGGATCTGATGGGCGGCGCCCAAACCGGCACGGGCAAGACCGCCGGTTTCACCCTGCCGCTGCTGCAACGGCTGATGGAAACCCGTCAGTCCGGCGGCAAGCGCAAGGTGCGCGCATTGGTACTCACGCCCACCCGTGAGCTGGCCGCCCAGGTTCAGCAAAGCGTGGTCGATTACGGCAAGCATCTGCCACTCGAATCACTGGCTGTCTTTGGCGGTGTCAGCATCAATCCGCAGATCACCAAGCTGCGCCAGGGCGTTGATATCCTGGTCGCCACCCCGGGCCGGTTGCTGGACCATCTCGGCCAGAACACGGTCGATTTGTCGCAACTGGAGATTCTGGTGCTCGACGAGGCCGACCGGATGCTCGACATGGGCTTCATCCGCGATATTCGCAAAGTGCTGGAACGCTTGCCCGAACAGAAGCAAACACTGCTGTTCTCAGCGACCTTTTCCGACGAGATCCGCCGGTTGGCGAATACCTTGCTCAAGTCGCCACAACGCATCGAGGTGGCCCGCCGCAATACCGCCACGGAAACCGTCCGGCAGGTGGTTCACCCGGTGGACAAGCGGCGCAAGCGCGAACTGCTGTCCTGGCTGATTGGCGCCAACGACTGGCGGCAAGTGCTGGTCTTCACTCGCACCAAGCACGGCGCCAACCGGCTCGCCAAACAACTCGACAGTGACGGCCTGACCTCGGCGGCCATTCATGGCAACAAAAGTCAGGGCGCCCGCACGCGCGCGCTGGCCGATTTCAAATCGGGCGCGGTGCGAGTGCTGGTCGCTACCGACATCGCCGCGCGCGGACTGGACATCGATCAGCTGCCGCATGTGGTCAATTTCGAACTGCCCAACGTGCCGGAAGATTATGTCCACCGGATCGGACGCACCGGCCGTGCCGGTCGTGAAGGCGAGGCCATGTCACTGGTCTGCGTGGATGAGCAGAAACTGCTTGCCGACATCGAGAAATTGCTCAAACGGGACATTCCGAAAGTGGTGATCGACGGTTACGAACCCGATCCAAGCATCAAGGCCGAACCGATTTTCAAGCATCGGGGTGGTGGCCGTGCTTCAGGAAAACCCGCTGGCAGACGCAACGCGCCTCGCAATGGCAAATCCGGTGGCAAGCGTCGGGCGGCCAATGGTTCACACAATGGCGCCCGGCCAGCCGGCAAACGCAAGCCCAACAGCCGTGGCTCGCGACGCGCTGCCTGATGGCCGGGGCTTTGTCATCAACCTTTTGGAACAGGAATAAACGCACGTGTTGACCACCGCCAACCTCACCATGCAATTCGGCGCCAAGCCATTGTTCGAAAATGTTTCCGTCAAATTCGGCGACGGCAATCGCTATGGCCTGATCGGCGCCAACGGCAGCGGAAAATCGACCTTCATGAAAATCCTCGGCGGCGACCTGGAACCCTCCTCCGGCAACGTCTCCAAGGATCCGCATGAACGGCTGGGCAAACTCCGCCAGGATCAGTTCGCCTATGAGGAATACAGTGTCATCGACACCGTCATCATGGGGCACGAGGCGCTGTGGGCCATCAAATCCGAACGCGACGCCATCTACGCCAATCCGGACATGACCGAGGAAGACGGCATTCGCGCCGCCGAACTGGAAGGCGAGTTCGCCGAAATGGATGGCTACAGCGCCGAAGCGCGCGCTGGCGAACTGCTGCTCGGCGTCGGCATTCCCACCGAGCAGCACCACGGCAAGATGAGTGAAATCGCACCGGGCCTCAAACTGCGGGTGCTGTTGGCGCAAGTGCTGTTCTCCGATCCGGATATCATGCTGCTCGACGAGCCGACCAACAACCTCGACATCGACACCATTCGCTGGCTCGAAGGCGTGCTCAATGCGCGCAATTGCACCATGATCATCATTTCGCACGACCGCCATTTTCTCAACAGCGTCTGCACCCACATGGCCGATCTCGACTATGGCGAACTGCGACTCTATCCCGGCAATTATGACGAATACATGATCGCCTCGACCCAGGCGCGTGAACGCCAGCAAGCCGAAAATGCCCGCAAGAAGGCCCAGATCGCCGAGCTGCGCGCCTTCGTCAGCCGCTTTTCCGCCAACGCCTCGAAATCCCGCCAGGCCACCTCGCGCGCCCGCCAGATCGACAAGATCAAACTCGAGGATATCAAGCCCTCCAGCCGCCAGAGTCCCTACATCATTTTCGAGCAGGAGAAGAAACTCCATCGCCAGGCGCTCGAGGTGGAAGGCCTGTCGCATCGATACGATGGCGGCGATGCGGTCTTCAGCGCGCTGAACCTGATGGTCAACGTCGGCGAACGCATCGCCATTGTCGGGCCCAACGGCATTGGCAAGAGTACCCTCATCAAATGTCTTGCCGGTGCGCTCGAACCCACATCCGGCACGGTCAAATGGTCAGAGAACGCGGCCCTCGGCTATTGTGCGCAAGATCACGCTGACGATTTCGACAGCGACCTGAACCTTTACGACTGGATGGATCAGTGGGGCAAGGAAGGTGATGATGAACAGGTGATCCGCGGCACACTCGGCCGTTTGTTGTTCAGCAATGACGATATCAAAAAATCGGTGCGGGTGATCTCCGGCGGTGAACAGGGCCGCATGATCTTCGGCAAACTGATCCTGCAACGCCCCAATATCCTGCTGATGGACGAACCGACCAACCATCTCGACATGGAATCGATCGAATCACTCAACCTGGCGCTGGAAAATTACCCCGGCACACTGATATTCGTCAGCCATGACCGGGAGTTCGTCTCCTCGCTCGCTACCCGGGTGCTGGCAATGAAACCTGATGGCATCGTCGACTTCCACGGCGGTTATGAGGAATACCTGCAAAGTCAGGGACTGGCCTGAAAATCGCTGCTGCGCCCATCACGCTCAGGGACG
>CAZTJP010000301.1:0-3056 GCA_964613895.1 uncultured Thiotrichales bacterium
AGGCGGGAGATGTCGGCGACGCGCAGAAAGAGGTCGCGCAGTGCCGCCAGCAGCGCCAGCCGGTTGTTGCGCAATGCCGGGTCTTCATCCATGACCATGACCTGGTCGAAGAACGCATCGACGGGTTCGCGCAGGCTGGCCAGCCGCGCCAGCGCCTGCTGATAGTCGCCCCGATCGAATTCGGCGATCACTTCCGGTTCGAGCGCCTGCAGGCGTTGGTGCAATGCCTGTTCAGCGGCTTCTCGCAAGCGTGAGGGATCGACCTCGCCGGGCGCGGTGTCAGCGGCCTTTTTCAGAATGTTGCCGATCCGTTTGTTGGCGGCGGCGAGCGCTTCAGCCTCAGGCAGTTGGCGGAAGGCGTCCACGGCGCGAATCCGCTTGTCGGCATCCAGTGGCCGACCGGGTTTTTGTGACAGCACGGCGTCGATGGTGTCGGCGGCGATGCCCTGATCCTGGTAGTAGGCGCGCAGCCGTTCCATGACGTATTCCAGACATTGTTCCACGGCGAGTTGGGGATCGACCTTGTCGCCCAGCCGTTGTGCGGCCTGGTTCAGCAGTTCGTGCAGATCGAGGTCGATCTGGTCTTCGATGAGGATGCGCAGCACGCCCAGCGAGGCCCGGCGCAGGGCGAACGGATCCTTCGCGCCGCTGGGTTTCTGGCCGATGCCGAAAATGCCGGCCAGGGTGTCGGCCTTGTCGGCCAGCGCCAGGGCGCGGGCGATGGGGTTGGAGGGCAGCCGGTCGCCGGCCTGCTTGGGCAGGTATTGTTCTTCCAGCGCGATGGCTACCTGTTCGTCTTCCCCATCGTGGCGGGCGAAGTATTTGCCGGCGGTGCCCTGCATGGAGGCGAATTCACCCACCAGGTCGGTCATCAGGTCACATTTCGACAGCCGCGCGGCGCGTTCCGCCAGGGTCGGGTCGGCGCCGATCTGTTCGGCAATCCAGCGGGCCAGGCTGGCGACCCGTTCGGTCTTGTCGTAGAGCGTGCCGAGTTTTTTCTGGAAGACGATGGTTTTGAGTGATTCGATGCGGTTTTCCAGCGGCTGCTTGCGATCGACATCCCAGAAGAACCGGGCGTCGGCGAATCGCGGGCGAATGACGCGCTCGTTGCCTTCGATGATTTTCTCCGGCTCGGCGGAGTCGATATTGGCGACGGTGATGAAATGTGGCATCAGCGCGCCGCTGGCGTCGATGACCGGAAAATATTTCTGGTTGTCCTGCATGGTCGTCATCAGGACTTCGGGGGGGATTTCGAGGTATTCGGGCTCGAACCGGCCGGCAAGCGCCACCGGCCATTCCACCAGAGCGGTGACTTCATCGAGCAGCGCCGGGTCGATGACGGCTTTTCCGCCGAGCTGTTGCGCCTGCGCTTCGACCTGTTGGCGGATCTGTTCGCGGCGGTCGTCGAAAGCGGCAATGACGTAGCCCTGTTCACGCAGTTGCCGGTCGTAGTCGGCGGGCGTGTCCAGTGTCAGCGGTTGCTGTGTCATGAAGCGGTGCCCGCGGGTTTGTCGTCCGGTTGGAATACCGAGGATGTCGGCGTCGATGGTCTCATCGCCGTGCAGCAGGACGATCCAGTGCACCGGGCGGACGAATTCGGCTTCACCAGCGCCCCAGCGCATGCGTTTCGGAATGGGCAGCTTCGCCAGTGCTTCGTCGATGAGGGCTGGCAGCAGGTTGGCGGCTGGCGAGCCCGGTTGTTCGGAGCGGAAGACCAGATATTGGCCCTTGTCGGTGTCGAGCGTTTCCAGTGCGCTGACTTCGACGCCGCAGGAGCTGGCGAAACCCTGGGCGGCGCGGGTGGGGTTGCCGTCCGCATCGAAAGCGGCCTGGATTGCCGGGCCGCGCCGTTCGATCTTTTGGTCGGGCTGTTGGCGGGCGACGCTCTGAACCCGAATCGCCAGCCGGCGGGGGGTGGCGAACGTTTCTGTCTCGCCGTGGGTCAGTCGGGTGTTGTCGAGGCCGGTGAGCAGTTCGCGGGTGAATGCGCTGGCCAGCGTCGGCAGGGCTTTGGGGGGCAGTTCTTCGGTGCCGATTTCGATCAGCAGGTCAGCGGTGTGCGCATCAGCCATTGGCGGCCTCCTGTTGCGGATTCAGCATGGGAAAACCCAGTTGTTCGCGGGCGGCGTAGTAGGCTTCGGCGACTGCCCGGGCGAGGCTGCGTATGCGTAATATATAGCGTTGGCGCTCGGTTACCGAGATGGCGTGGCGAGCGTCCAGCAGGTTGAAGGTGTGTGAGGCGCGCAGCATTTGTTCGTAGGCGGGCAGTGGCAAACTGGCTTCGATCAGCCGTTGGCTTTCCCGTTCCTGGTGGTCGAAGGCGGCGAACAGGCCGTCGGTGTCGGCTTGCTCGAAGTTGTAGGCGGACTGTTCGACCTCATTCTGGTGGAAGACATCACCGTAGGTCACGTCGCCTTGTGGGCCGCGGTTCCATAGCAGGTCGTAGATGCTTTCCTTGCCTTGCAGGTACATGGCGATGCGTTCGAGTCCGTAGGTGATTTCGCCGCTGACGGGGCGGCAGTCGAGTCCGCCGACTTGCTGGAAGTAGGTGAATTGGGTGACTTCCATGCCGTTGAGCCAGACTTCCCAGCCGAGTCCCCAGGCGCCGAGGGTGGGGGATTCCCAGTTGTCTTCGACGAAGCGGATGTCGTGGATGCGGGTGTCGAGTCCGAGGGCTTCGAGTGACTTGAGGTAGAGGTCCTGGATGTCGGGCGGCGAGGGTTTGAGGATGACCTGGAACTGGTAATAATGTTGCAGGCGGTTGGGGTTTTCGCCGTAGCGGCCGTCGGTGGGGCGGCGGCAGGGTTGGACGTAGGCGGCGCGCCAGGGTTCGGGGCCGATGGCGCGCAGAAAGGTGGCGGGGTGGAAGGTGCCGGCGCCCATTTCCATGTCATACGGTTGAACGACGATGCAGCCTTGTTTGCCCCAGTAGTCCTGGAGGGCGTGAATCAGCCCCTGGAATGTCGATACGTCGTAGTCGCTCATGGTGGGAGTCCGTGTCAAACTGGCGGGCGAGTATAACAGAGTGCGAGCATACCTCCGACCCCGCCGCAGGG
>CAZTJP010000302.1:0-3025 GCA_964613895.1 uncultured Thiotrichales bacterium
GCAATCTTGGCCACCGCATACCATTCGTTGGTCGGCTCCAGCGGCCCGGTCAGCAGATATTCCTCTTTTAGCGGTTGAGGCGCCAATTTGGGATAGATACAGCTACTGCCGAGAAACAGCAGCTTTTTGACACCGGCCTGGTAGGCGCCATGGATCAGGTTGGCTTCCATCATCAGATTGTCGTAGATGAAGTCTGCCGGATAGGTGTCGTTGGCGAGAATACCACCCACTTTGGCGGCAGCGATGATCACATAATCCGGCTTTTCGTCCCGATACAGTTCCCGAACCGCAGCCTGATCACGCAAATCGACTTCGGCGCTGGTGCGCAACAGCAGATTGTCATGGCCGTTGGCTGTGAGAGCCCGATGTATGGCGCTGCCCACCAGGCCACGATGGCCCGCCAGATAGACTTTCGCCGCCTTGTTGTTGTCGAATGTATTTTCCATAACTCTGTTCCAGCCCCGGTTTCCAGCGATTGTGCGGCGTTATTGTACGCAGCCCCATGGCTTTCACCTAGGCATGATTCGCCAAGAAGATCACAGATTGGACTATTCACCAGGCACAGCCGCTGCACCAGCGATGCCACAATGCCATACTTGTTGACTTGACCACAGCCAATAATCGCTGGAACCATGACGTTCTGCCATGAGCGGGAGCCAGCCTGTTGTCTCGCCCTGGCGATTCAGCCAGAATGCGAACTCCTCTCAACGTCAAGGCAGACGTCGTGTTGTATCCGCTGGGAGCGGCCCTATGAAAATCCACAAAAACCTGCTTGCTTCACTCATACCCGAATCGGGCTCGATGCCGGGCGGAGCCTCCTCCGAAGAGACGGGATCCCGGGTGAAGAGCAAAACCAAACGCGTCGCTATCGTCGTCAAATGCGTGCCACCCTATCGTTTTCCGATTTTCAAGGCACTGGTGAAGTCCGCTCCATTCAAGCCCCGGTTCTTCGCCAATATGCCTTGGGACTGGTCGGTACCCAACGTGCGCCAGACGCTGGATATCATCAAGCCGCCGGCCATCACCATTACCCGTAATACACGCCACAAACAGGTCGGGGTCAAACAGGAAGAGCCAGTCACGATTCCGATGCTGCTGCCGCTCAGTCTGCTGGTCTATCGACCAAAATTGATCATCTCCGGCAATATGGGACCTGTCTCGCTGATCAGCGTCATAGTCGCCAAGTTGTTGCGCTGTCCGTTCGTACTGTGGACAGAGGAAATCGCCTCGACAGCCGGGGAGATTTCCCGCCTTCAGAAAATCCTGCGCGCCGTGATCCTTCCCAGAACATCCGCCTTTCTTGCCTGGGGACAACCGGCAGTGGATTTCATCGTGTCACAGGGGTTCGACAAGGAGAAAGTGCACTATTGCGCCCAGGCCGTCGACAATGATTGGTGGATAGAGCAATCCGCTCGCGTCGATCGGGACGGCATCCGTGAGCGCCTTGGTTTGCGGGGCCGCACATTTCTGCTGATTGGTCAGCTGATCTCGCGCAAGGGGTTCGACAAGGCCATGCAAGCCTGGGCACGACTCGAGCGCCCCTTGCAGGAGCAGAACAGTCTGCTCATCGTTGGCGCAGGCGAAGACGACGAGAAGCTCAAGCAATTGGCTCGGGAACTGGATATCCCCAATATCATTTTTGCCGGGGGAAAAGCGCACCACGAACTGCCGGAAATGTACGCAGCAGCTGATGTGCACGTCTTTCCATCCCTGGTCGATGTCTGGGGCATGGTCGTCAATGAAGCGATGGCTTGCGGCAAACCCGTATTGGCGTCGAAATACGCCGGTGCCAGCCAGGAACTGATCAGCAACGATGGCCGGTATGGAGAGCTGATCGATCCACTCGATATCGATTCGATGACCACTGCGCTGAGACGCTGGATCGAGCGTGAACAACTGCCCTCCCCCACCAGCCTGCAGCAAAGGATTCAGAAGGTGAATTTCGACGTCTCCGTCAAAGCCTTCGAGGCCGTGGTCGAACAGCTGACCTGATCGACCACTACAGGGCAGAGAAGACTCAGAACCGGACGCCTGCCTTGAGGGTATAGGTCGTCAGGCCGGCATAACGATCCATTTCCAGCCCCAGATTGATACCGAGGTTGATATTCAGCCCGGCAAACAGGCGGGTATCATCGACCTTCTCGGCCTGCAATACCGGGATGTTTTTCGGTGTGGACTCCGAGTGGACGCGGCCTATTCCCGCGTAGGGCGTCAGCATGGCAAAGCCCTTGGATACCGATACATCGACGCCGGTATTCTTCACTTCGACCTGATCGATCCCGCTCAGTTTACTGTAGCTGAGGCGAATCGCCGCTGCCGGCGTTGCGATTCCCCCGGGCAGAAACGCCCATTTGACCTCACCGCCGATCAGATTGGCATTGATTTGGGGAACAGCCGTGTAAGAAGCACCGATATCGATGTTGAACGGCAGTCCTTTCTGAGCCTGGAGGCGAGGCACTGGCAACATGGACAGATTCCAGTCCGAGGCGCCATTGGCAATCTCGAAAACATTCTTGTCGATTTCCGTCGCCGACACACTGAGCGAGAGATCGAACCCGAGCGTACCCAGTGATTCGGCAGGGGCGACGGACTTGTATGCAGTCGCGGCACCCAGGTTTTCGGCCAGATCCCGAAACTGGCTCTGCGAGAGTGCATTGATGGCGTTGAGATCGGCGGCACCGGCGACTGAACTGGCCAGCAGCAAGGCCGCGGGAACAAAAACTTTCGATTTCATGACAAAATCCCTGTAACGATGAATGGCATCACCGCGAACACTCCACCCGGCGGTGATCAAAGGCCCGGAATTATAGCCGCAATCAGGCTGGATAGCCCATGCAGCATCGATGTACTGAACGATACTGTGACCAAGAGCAAGAGAATGAACGTGATCGCAATCCGCCATGTGGCCTTCGAAGATCTCGGGCTGCTGGAACCGCTGCTTATGGAGCGCGGCTGCGATATCAGCTATGTCGATGCCTGGCGGTTGGACAGGAAAGCAGCCGAGGCAGCCGACCTGCTGGTGCTG
>CAZTJP010000303.1:0-3013 GCA_964613895.1 uncultured Thiotrichales bacterium
CGAAAAATTTCGACCATTGTGGCGAACCTTGCCCGGTGGCCTGCAAGAAACTCAACGGCAAATACAAAAAGGACTACGAGCCCTATCACGCGCTCGGTCCGCAGATGGGCGTTTTCGACCAGCGCGCCGCGGAATTACTCAATGACCATGCCGATGCCATGGGGATGGATGCCATTCAGGTGGGTGGCACCCTCGCCTGGATCATGGAATGCGTCGCCGACGGTCATTTTCCGCCAGAAGACTTTGGCTTTCCACCCGCTTCGGAAATGGCGTTCAAGGGGTTCGCCGCCGATGCCAGCCAGTTCGATCTGGTGGAAGACAGCATGAAGAACGCCCGCTACGGCATCGCGCTGATCAATGCAATCCTGTTCGATGAGCGTGCCGCTGTATTCCGCAAGGGTATCCGACAGGCTGGTTATGAGCTCAACGAACGCTATCCGGATACCCGGCCCATGGAATATGCGGTATTCCTCTCCAATGGTGATAAAGGTCACATGGTGCCAAACCAGTACTGGGTTCCCGGCATGGGCAGCCCGATGCCCATCATGGGTAAATACTACGTCTATTACGGTGGTGGTTTCATCACGCCCGCCGAACTGGGACGCAAGAATGTCGAACGCATGGTCTATGAGATGATCAATGACAATACCGGCATCTGCCGCTTCCATCGCAAATGGTCGGAACCATTGTCACAAGTCATCCTCAACGACCGTTTTGGGTTGAACGTCGATTTTCGCCGTCACCATTTCGAATTGGCGCGGGAAATCAACGAGCATGAAAAGGGTAAGAGTGTTCCTTGGGAGACAGAACGCATGGGCGAACTCTTTTTCAATTATCTGGAGGCCTGTGAGGAAGATGGCACCGAGGAACCAGGCGTCTTTCGCTGGCATCACCATGAGGACAAGCTGTTGACGGCCCAGGCATTCTGGCAGGCCATCAAGGATGCTCAGCAGCTTACCTTCAATGGCCCGGTGGAACTGATTCCCGAGGCGTTGACGCCCACCGCACAACACCAGCGGCTGGGCGCCTGACAGGCCTATGAATCCACTTTGACGGGAGCGTCTCATGTATGGTGAAAAACACGATTTACTTCACGAATTTCCGGAACATCGCGATGTAATTCATACACTCAAGCTATCCAACCGGCATTTCGCCAGGCTGTTCGATGCCTATGATGAAACCGATCATGCAATTCACCGGATCGAGCAGGGAGTCGAAACGACAACCGATGAATATCTGGAATCGTTGAAGAAAAAGCGTCTGCAGCTCAAGGATGAACTGTTCGCCATGATTCATGCTCATGGATGACGATTCAGACCGAATGATCCTGGCCGGATTTCAGTCGCCAGCCCCAAGCTGAAAGCAACGCCTTCAGGCTGGTGACATCCCAATCCGGTCGAACACCGTCAGGCAGTGGCTCTCCCGGCCGGAACCGCCCGGTTCGTACCAATGCGGTCTTCATCCCCAGGCGTTGCGCGCCTTCGATATCGGTATCCGGCCGGTCGCCCACCATCACACAATCCGCGGGTTCGACGGCCAGCCGTTCAAGAGCCATCTGATACAAAAAGGGTTCGGGTTTGCCGATGACGAGTGGCTGCACGCCTGTAGCAACGCAGAAAGGCGCCAGCAGCGCACCACCTCCGGGAAGCACGCAGTGCCGCCCCTCGAACGTGCCATCGACATTGGCATCCGGATTGGTGCCCACCAACCGGGCCCCCTTGCGCAGGATCAGATTGATGCCGGTCGTCAAGCTGCGGTAATCCAGCCCCTCCCCTTCACCCACCACCACGAAATCAGCCTGCTCCCTGTCCGGGCGTCCCTTTTGACGCAAGGCCTGATGCAAGCCATCCGCGCCCACCGCGAAATACCGAAAGCCCGGTTTCAATTGCGCCAGATAATCTGCCGTCGCAGCGGCGGAAGTGACTACCAATCTGGCATCGTGATGCCCCAGGCCGAGTCGCGCCAGCTTGCTGGCGACAGCCTGCGCCGACAAGGTCGGATTATTGGTGACGAAGGCATGTCGGGTCTGGCGAATCACCGCCATGAAAGCCGCTGCACCGGGCAATACCGACTCACCCTGAAACAGCACACCATCCATATCCAGCAATAACGCCCTTATCAAAGGGGTCAGAGTCATTGATTTTTCATTCGTTGCCTGTATTTCTCCGATTTCCTGTCACCACCACGGGCCAGTGGCCTGGCGCGGCGGCCTGTTTGTGCTTCGATTTGCTTGATGAAACGATCACCACCCAATACCCACGCCTTGTTTGTCGCTTCGCGTATTTCTTTCAACTGACCATCACTCATTTCCTGGTCAAACAAGGAACGATAGGCTGCCTGTCTTTCGGCGTCCGTTTGTCCCAGTGCCAGATAGAGCGCATGGGGCGTGATCAGTTCGATCTCCTTGCCCATGGCATTTCGATGGTAGCTGGACCAGGGATAGTCTTCGGGGCGGGTGACCATCCGCGCTCTGACCGGGTTGAGTTCGATATATCGACTCACAGTGAGGAAATAGCGGTCGCTATCGACCAACGTGGACTTATAGCGCCCCTCCCACAGAGTCCCCGTGCGGCCATAGGTGGTATTGATATAGCGGACGTAATACCGCCCCAAGGATTGCATGAGCCGGCTGATGGCATCCGACTCGTGAGGGGTCATCAACAAATGCACATGATTGGTCATCAGGACATAGCTGTGGACATCAACCGCATACTTGCGGCTGTATTCTTTCAGCTTGTCCAGATAAACCGCATAATCGCTATCATCAAAAAAACTGTTTTGCCGGTTATTGCCTCTTTGCACCACATGTTGCGGCACACCAGCCAGACGTAGACGGGGTAATCGGGCCATATCTCATCATCCATGCGTCATGCCCAGGGGCGGGTAGAATAACGTCAGATATGGCTCATTATCAATGTTATCAATGACTCTGACCCCTTTGATCCGGGTCAGTACTCTGCCTTGTGGGGGGCCATGTCTGCCCAGTCTTTCAGCGCGATCCGGGCAAAGTCGC
>CAZTJP010000304.1:0-2997 GCA_964613895.1 uncultured Thiotrichales bacterium
GGTCTCGCTACGAGACCCTGTGAGAAATGCGGGCTAGAGGGGGAAGACTCTAGTGGCAGAAAGGAAGCCAGCGACAGAGACAAAATTCTCAGGCCAGTTTAAAAAATGCCCGCTGACCTATATCATGCAGCGCACTACAATTCGGGAATCAAGGACAACCGTATGAAAATCACGCAAAAAGGTCTGCTCAAACGGCTGTTTCGCACTCGGGCATTCATCAGTCAGGCCTTGATGACCCTCGCCCTGATCACATTACTACCAGGATGCAACGCAATGACTCAATCCAAAAACCCTACCGTCACCATTGATACCAACATGGGTCAGATCACCCTCGAACTGTACCCCGACAAAGCCCCGAAAACCGTCGAAAACTTCCTTGCCTACGTCAAAGACGGACACTACGACGGCACCATCTTCCACCGCGTCATTCCCAACTTCATGATCCAGGGCGGCGGCATGACCGAAGACATGCAGGAAAAACCCACCCGCGCCCCGATCGAAAACGAAGCCAACAACGGCCTCAAGAACGACGAAGGCACCATCGCCATGGCGCGAACATCCGCCCCCCATTCCGCCACATCGCAATTCTTCATCAACGTCAAAAACAACGACTTCCTCAACTACACCGCCCCCACCCCGCAAGGCTGGGGCTACTGCGTGTTTGGCAAAGTCACCGCGGGCATGGACGTCGTCCACAAAATCGAAAAGGTTCAGACCGGTAATCGCATGGGGCACCAGGACGTCCCGCTCGACCCTGTCGTCATCAACAAAGTCACCGTCAACGAACCCTGATCAGAAGCATGCCAGACCAGGCGCCAAAAACCCTGTTCATCTCCGACCTTCACCTGGACAGGGAGCGCCCCGGAATCGTCACCCTGTTTGCCGAATTCATCGACAAACAGGCCCGTGACGCCGATGCGTTGTACATACTGGGCGACCTGTTCGAATACTGGGTGGGTGACGACCAACCCACCCATGGCCTCGAACCCGCCATCGAAGCGCTCCAATCGCTCAAATCCGTTACCCCGGTCTTCTTCATCCAGGGCAACCGCGACTTCCTCGTCAGCGATGGCTTTGCCCAACGCACCGGCCTCAAACTGTTGCCCGACTCTGTCATCATCGACCTCTACGACCGCACTGCCCTGCTGTTGCATGGCGACACCCTGTGCAGCGACGACGTCGACTACCAGCAACTGCGCGAACTGCTTCGCGACAGCGCCTGGCAACAGCAGTTTCTCTCCCAGCCCGTTTCCGACCGCCTCGCCCAGGCCCTTGCCCTGCGCGAAAAGAGCATGGCCGAAACCAGCGGCAAAACAGAGGCCATCATGGATGTCAACCAACAGCGCGTCGAAGCGGAACTTCGCAAGCACCGCGCCAATCTCATGATCCATGGCCACACCCATCGACCGGGCCGGCACCGATTCGAACTCGATGGCGAACCGGTCGAGCGCATCGTCCTCGGCGACTGGTACCAAAAAGGAAATGTCCTGATCGTCACCCCCGACGACCTGATCCTGGAAGACTTCGACACCCCGGTCTGACTCGCCCATGACCACGCCCGTGCCCGACTTCACCGGCATCCGCCTCCTGGTCGCAGGCGACCTCATGCTCGACCGCTACTGGCATGGCCCTGTCCAACGCATCTCCCCCGAAGCCCCGGTACCCGTCGTCCACATCCATGACACCGAAGACCGCGCTGGCGGCGCCGGCAACGTCGCACTCAACATCCAGGCACTGGGTGCCCATGCGTCCCTGACCGGCTTCTCCGGCGACGATGCCGAAGCCGATACCCTCGACCGGCTGCTCAGCGCACAAGGTATCGACTGCCACCTGATCCGCGAAAGCACCCACCGCACGATCACCAAGCTCCGGGTCATCAGCCAACACCAGCAACTCATCCGCCTCGACTTCGAAGACGGCTTCCACAACGCAAACTTCGACGCCCTCGAACAACAGTTCCGCGCCCAACTCGCGCAAACCGACGCCGTCATCCTCTCCGACTACGCCAAAGGCGCCCTGCTCCATATCGACACCCTCATCCGCCACTGCCGGGACCAACGGAAACCCGTCCTCATCGACCCCAAGGGCAACGACTTCAGCCGCTACCGTGACGCCACCCTCATCACCCCCAACCTCGGCGAATTCGAGACCATCGTCGGCCCGTGCGCCAACCTCGAAGAACTGGAAGCCAAAGGCCAGAACCTGCTGCACCAACTCAACCTCCAGGCCCTGCTCATCACCCGGGGCGACCAGGGCATGACCCTCATCCAGCGTAACGCCACCGCCTGGCATCAACCCGCCAACGCCAGAGAGGTCTACGACGTCACCGGCGCCGGCGACACTGTCATCGCCACCCTCGGCACCGCACTCGCTGCCGGCCTGCCCCTCATCGACGCCACCCGGCTGGCCAACCTCGCTGCCGGCATCGTCGTCGGCAAACTCGGCGCCGCCAGCGCCACCCCCACCGAACTGCGGGCCGCCGCCCAAACCCACACCCCCCTCGAACGCGGCATCCTCCCACGTCAAGCACTCATCCAAACCCTCCGGCACGCACGCCAAAACGGAGAACGCATCGTCTTCACCAACGGCTGCTTCGACATCCTCCATCCCGGCCACGTCGCCTACCTCTCCCAAGCCCGCCAGCTCGGCGATCGCCTCATCGTCGCCGTCAACAGCGACGACTCCGTCAAACGCCTGAAGGGCGACGACCGCCCCATCAACCCGCTGATGCATCGCATGGCCGTCCTCTCAGGCCTCGAAAGCATCGACTGGGTCACCTCATTCGA
This sequence comes from uncultured Thiotrichales bacterium, assembly GCA_964613895.1. Classification (GTDB taxonomy): domain Bacteria; phylum Pseudomonadota; class Gammaproteobacteria; order UWMA-0217; family UWMA-0217; genus HyVt-560. The sequence goes on from CAZTJP010000304.1 coordinate 2,787, forward strand.
CGAAGACACCCCCGAAAAACTCATCCGGGACATCGAACCCGACATCCTCGTCAAAGGCGGCGATTACAAGATTGAAGACATCGCCGGCAGCGAATTCGTCCTCCGCAACGGCGGACAAGTCCTCACCCTCGACTTCATCGACGGCGCCTCGACCACCGCCATCATCGAAGCCATCCGCAAAGCTGACTGAAACACCACACCGAATCGTGGA
>CAZTJP010000305.1:0-2985 GCA_964613895.1 uncultured Thiotrichales bacterium
GCACCATCATCCCGACATGGATGCCGGGGACCAGTCATGGGGTGTGGCCCCGCACGATTGGTCCGGATAGGCGGATGGTGGTGGTATCCCCTGCCTATAATTTCCCGTGCCGAGGGGGTAAGATCGGACGGTTGTTTCGACTCTTGAGAATACCAATGCCTGAATATCGTTCCCGAACTACGACTCATGGACGCAATATGGCGGGCGCGCGTGCTTTGTGGCGGGCGACCGGGATGAAGGATGGTGATTTCGACAAACCGATTATTGCGGTGGCGAATTCATTTACACAGTTCGTGCCCGGGCATGTGCATTTGAAGGATCTTGGGCAGTTGGTGGCGCGGGAGATCGAGCGCGCCGGCGGTGTGGCGAAGGAGTTCGATACGATCGCGGTCGATGACGGGATTGCGATGGGGCATGGCGGAATGCTGTATTCGTTGCCGTCGCGGGAGATTATTTCCGATTCGGTGGAGTATATGGTGAATGCGCATTGCGCGGATGCGTTGGTGTGTATCTCCAATTGCGACAAGATTACGCCGGGCATGCTGAATGCGGCGTTGCGTTTGAACATTCCGACGGTGTTCGTTTCCGGCGGGCCGATGGAGTCGGGCAAGGTGCAGTTGGGGGGCAAGGAGGTACACCTGGATTTGGTCGATGCGATGGTGTCGGCAGCGGATCCGGAGGAGTCGGATGAGGATGTGGCGGTCATGGAGCGTAGCGCTTGTCCGACTTGCGGTTCGTGTTCGGGGATGTTCACGGCGAATTCGATGAATTGTCTGACGGAGGCGTTGGGTCTGTCATTGCCGGGCAACGGTTCGTTGTTGGCGACGCACAAGGATCGGGAGGCGTTGTTTCTGGAGGCGGGGCGGCTGATCGTGGATTTGGCCCGTCGTTATTACGAGCAGGATGATGAGTCGGTATTGCCGCGTTCGATCGCAAGTTTCGAGGCGTTCGAGAATGCGATGAGCCTGGATATTGCGATGGGCGGTTCGACCAATACGATTTTGCATTTGCTGGCGGCGGCACAGGAGGCCGGGGTGAATTTTACGATGCGGGATATCGACCGCCTGTCACGCCGGGTACCGCATCTTTGCAAGGTGGCGCCTTCGACACCGGATTTTCACATGGAGGATGTGCATCGGGCTGGCGGGATTCCGGCGATTCTCGGAGAGCTCGATCGGGGTGGTTTGATCCATCACGAGGTGGGGACAGTGCATACACCGACGTTGGGTGAGGCGTTGCAGCAATGGGATGTGGCTCGCAGTGATTCGAAGGTGGCGCAGGAGCGGTTTCTGGCAGCGCCGGGCGGGGTGCCGACTCAGGTTGCGTTCAGTCAGGATCGCCGTTGGCCGTCGCTGGATCTGGATCGGGAGCAGGGCTGCATTCGTGATATTGATCACGCGTACAGCAAGGACGGTGGTTTGGCGGTGTTGTATGGCAACATTGCGCAGGAGGGTTGTGTGGTCAAGACCGCGGGCGTGGATGAGGGCAGTCTGACGTTTACCGGGCCAGCGCGTATTTTCGAGTCGCAGGATGCGGCGGTGGAGGCGATTCTCGGCGATCGGATCGTGGCCGGGGATGTGGTGGTGATCCGTTACGAGGGGCCGCGTGGCGGGCCAGGTATGCAGGAGATGTTGTATCCCACCAGTTATTTGAAGTCGCGTGGCTTGGGCAAGGTGTGTGCGTTGTTGACCGATGGGCGTTTCTCTGGCGGAACGTCAGGGTTGTCGATTGGTCATGTGTCGCCGGAGGCGGCGGAGGGCGGCGCGATTGGTCTGATCGAGGAGGGAGATCTGATCGAGATCGATATTCCGGCGCGGCGCATCGAGTTGAAGGTGACGCCGGAGGTGTTGCAGGCGCGGCGGGAGGCGATGGAGGCGCGCGGTGATGCTGCCTGGCAGCCGGTGGATCGCGATCGGCCAGTGAGTGCGGCTTTGCGCGCTTATGCGGCGATGACGACTTCGGCATCGCGTGGCGCGGTGCGCGATGTAGATCAGCTATCCAGGAAAGGAGGCATGCCGGCTTAGACGCGCCCGGGATGTTTTCGGGGGTTATTCGTGGCAGACGAGGATGGCGGTGATGTTGTCGGATCCGCCGTTGGCAAGGGCGAGGTCGATGAGGTGGTCGACGCGTTCCTGGGGGTTGCCTTTGCCGGCAAGGATGGTTTTGATGTCCTGGTCTTCGACTTCGTTGGTGAGGCCGTCGGTACAGAGCAGGATTTGCTGGCCAGCCTGGAATTTTCCCGAGACGGTGTCGGCGACGACATCGGTGGTTTTGTCGATGCCGATGGTGCGGGTCAAGAGGTTGGAGAAGGGGTAGTTCCGGGCGTCTTCTTCGGGTAGCAGGCCGCCGTCGACGAGGTCTTGGACCATGGAGTGGTCGCGCGTGAGGCGTATCAGGAATTTCCCATCCCAGAGGTAGGCACGGCTGTCGCCGATCCAGGCGACTTCGTAGCGTTCATCGCGAATTTGCAGGGTGACGGCAGTGGTGCCCATGTCGGGGTGGCCGAGGCCTCTTTCGGCTGCTGCGATGACGGCCTGGTGAGCGGTGGCGGTTGCTGTGCGGATGTCCATGCCGTTTTCGCAGGACTCGACGATGTGTTCGACGGCAACCTGGCTGGCGATGTCGCCAGCCGCGTGGCCACCCATGCCGTCGGCCACCAGCCACAGACCAATTTCGGCATTGTAGCCATAGCAGTCTTCGTTCTGCTTGCGAACGTGTCCGGTGTGCGTGCCGTGGCCGAAGGAGAGCGTTTTCATGTCATGAAAGCTCGTTTGGCGAGCAGTGGTGCCGGCATTCCTGGTTCGGCATACGGGTTGGATGCGGGCATTGCATGGGCTGGGCGTAAGGGTGTTTATGCGGCTACGGAAGATGGAGCCTAGTTTACGGCAGCACGATGCAATTTCCCACCGGCAGCGCCCGGGATGTGGGCCGCTGAGGGTTTTAGTATAGGTAGTTGAACATTTTGCGCCGATATTGTTCTACAAG
>CAZTJP010000306.1:0-2980 GCA_964613895.1 uncultured Thiotrichales bacterium
GCGCAGCACGTGGTGATCGACAATAGAAACCAGGACTGAACTTTCAAGTTGCTGGTGTATCGAAGATTTTGATTTCTCGTCAAAGTGGGATTCATCAATATTCCGGGCATAATTCCCGTTCAGTGACTAAAAAAATTTACAGTCCTTGACTTTGTGGAGGGCATCCACTATAAAATCATCCGGGTGGGATATTATCCCACGCACAAAGGTTTGGAGCAGTAGCGTTGATTTGATGCAAGGGCTGATCTGACAGGGTGTAGTAACTATCGCCGTGTTCGATTGGTGGCACGTAGAAGGATCGTTTCTCAAGGTTGAGCTGGAAACGCATCAGGACTTCTCCATGCAAACCAGGCACTGTTACCACTACTGGAGGTCACCATGTTGATTCGCAAACTCATTGGTATCGCCGTTCTGATCTTTGTGATCATTCAATCCGGACAAGCCAACGCCAGTCCAGCCTATAACCTTTTCTCCCCATCTGCCGGTACGCAGTCCCTGACGGACTGGCTCAGCCGGTAGGCATCTGATTTCTCCCGTTCTCGAGTTAGCCCACTGGCCTCGTTCGGTCTGGATGCACTGCTTCTGCCCGTGTGAAGGCAGGAGTGGAGCGGGGAGCTGTGCGCGGTGAAGTGACTGCACCGACTGGAGCCAAAACAAGAAATGTCCTTGATACCCATCCACTCATCAGGAGCTTGAGCCATGAACAATGAAATATCGGACCAGAGCGCTGACCCGACCAGGCGTGACAATTCGGTCAGTGACGAGGGTCTATTGTCCCGTTCTCCCTGGTATGTCCGCCTGGGGTTGCTGTTGCTCGTCATTGCGGTGGGCGTGATTGCAACCATTCCACTGACGCTTCGCCAGCAGTTGCTGTTCGCATTGGCGACGGTGGGGCTGGCAATGCTGGTTCGACCGAACAACCCGGCCAATCGCTATCGGGTGTTGGTACTGGTCATGCTGTCGACCATTGCAACGCTGCGCTATATCTACTGGCGGTTCACGCAATCATTGGGCTGGTTCGATCCGGCGCTGGATTTGACGGTCCAGGATTACTTTTTTTCGTTTGCATTGCTGGCGGCGGAAATCTATGCCTGGATTACTCTTTTCCTGGGCTATTTTCAGACACTGTGGCCTCTGGAACGGGAGGTGGCGCCATTGCCCGATGATCAATCGCGCTGGCCTACCGTCGATGTTTTTATTCCCACCTATAATGAGCCGCTCAGCGTGGTCGAGCCGACCATTCTGGCAGCCAAGGCAATCGATTATCCTAAGGAAAAGTTGAATGTCTACTTGTTGGATGATGGTGGTCGCGAGGACTTTGCCGAGTTTGCCCGTGAAGCCGGTGTTCATTATATCCATCGTCCGGAGCGCAAGGGGGCCAAGGCAGGAAACATCAATTATGCCCTGCAACGCAGCTCAGGCGAGTTGGTGGCTATTTTTGACAGCGATCATGCGCCGGTCCATGCGTTCCTGAAAAAAACGGTGGGGTGGTTTTTGCGTGATCCCAAGCTGGCCATATTGCAGACACCCCATGTTTTCTATACACCGGATCCGATTGAGAAAAACCTGGGAATCTTTCGCAAGATTCCGGGCGAGAATAACCTGTTCTACGGTTTGATCCAGCCGGGAAACGATGTCTGGAATGCGAGTTTTTTCTGCGGTTCCTGCGCGGTTCTGCGTCGTGAGGCGTTGGAAGATGCGGGTGGTGTCTCCACCGATTCGGTTACCGAGGATGTCCAGACTTCGTTGCGTATCCAGCAGCATGGCTGGAATACGGCTTACTTGCGTGTGCCCCTGGCCGCAGGGCTGGCGACCGACAGACTCAGCGATCATATCGGTCAGCGGACGCGCTGGGCGCGTGGCATGTTGCAAATGATGCGGCTCGACAATCCGCTCTTCGCCCGGGGGCTTACATTGGGACAGCGCCTCACGTATTTCAATTCGGCGTTGCATTTTCTGTTCAGTGCGCCACGTATCGTGTTCTTGCTCGCGCCCATGGCATTCCTGTTTTTCAATGGCCGGGTCCTTCAGGCCTCGGCAGGGATGATTGCGGTGTATGCGCTGCACCATATTTTTCAAACGCATATTGCCAATTCGGCCATGCAATCGAGTTGTCGCCACAGTTTCTGGGCTGAAGTCTATGAGACTGTGCTGGCGGGAAAAATACTGGTGCCGACTCTGTTGAGTTTTCTGTTTCCATCCCGGGGTCGATTCAATGTCACGAAGAAACAGGTTCGGCATGAGCGCAACCGGTTCGATTGGGCGTCGACGAGATTCGTCGTATTGCTGTTGCTGATCAATATCGCCGGTATTGCTGTCGGATTATGGCGGCTTTCGAAGATCGAGCCTTTTGGCAGTGGAGATACCGGAACACTCATCTTCACCATGTTGTGGGCCGCTTACAACGTGGTCATCACTGGTGCGGCGGTGGCTGTCGGGTTCGAACAACAGCAACGTCGTGATGCGGCCAGGATTCCCCGACGTTACGACGCTCGGCTCGACCTGGATGATGGCCGCTCGGTTGCCGTTGAAACGGCTGATCTGTCGCTGCATGGTGTGGGTTTCAGGCGCCCGTCCGGTTTGCATCTGCAAGTGGGTGAGCCGGTGAAGCTGAACTTCTACGATCCGGTGGCAAACCAGTCGGCGACTGCCTCTGGCTCGGTGGTCAATATCGATGGCTTGCGCGCGGGCGTGAAGTTTGCGCCATTGAGTGCGGCACAGGCACAACAGTTGGTGCATTTCACGCATGCGCGCAGCGATGCCTGGAAAGGCTGGTTCGACAGTTGTGATCCCAAAAAACCGCTGTCGTCATTTTTCGAATTGGTGAGATATTCGATGGCCGGAATTGCCAGCTTGCTGGCCGGCCGTTCATTGGCTGCCAAGCCGGTTTCGACGCTGTCGATGATCGGTAGCTGGTTGGTCATGGGGTTGCTGGTCATGGCCGGTATCATGGCCTCCAGCAATGCTCAGGCCAGCGTTG
>CAZTJP010000307.1:0-2980 GCA_964613895.1 uncultured Thiotrichales bacterium
CTAGACAGGCTTGGCGAACAATCGCTTTGGCGCCAGCCGGCCGCCCTTGCCCTGAGCGATACCCAGGAACTCGCGATCACTCGAATACATCCGGATCCACTGCGCGCCGGGCAGCTCCGAACGTGCCACCGTCTGGCCCTGAATCACACGCCGGGTTTCGTCCTCGTCCAGCAGCACGGCCGGCCAATGCGCCAGCCCCGCATCGGTCGGCAGCAAAGCCCCATCGAGGATCGCAGGGCCATCAGCTGCCAGCGCCTGCAGCCGTTCCAGCGTCATCATGGGCTGGTCCTCGAAGGGGTGCACGGTGGTGCGACGCAACAGGGTGACGTGGGCACAACAACCCAGTGCGCTGGCAATATCTTCCACCAGCGTACGTATATAGGTGCCTTTGGAGCAACGCACATCCAGCTCGAGTTCGGTGGCGCACCAGGCGCGCAATTCGAGCCGGTGGATGGTGACCCGGCGTGCGGGACGTTCGACAGTCTTGCCTTGTCGCGCCAGCTCATACAGCCTCTGCCCCTTGTGGCGCAACGCCGAGTACATGGGAGGAACCTGCTCGATCTCGCCTCGAAAACGGTTCAACACCTTTTCGATCTTTGCCGCATCGATGGCGGGAACCGGACACTGACGAATCACTGCTCCTTCAGCATCGCCGGTATCGGTGGCTTCACCAAGGCGCGCAACCGTCCGGTAGGACTTGTCCGCATCGAGCAGGAAAGGCGAAATCCGCGTCGCCGCGCCGAAACAGATCGGCAACATGCCTGTAGCCAATGGGTCGAGGCTGCCAGTATGACCAGCCTTGCGGGCGCGAAAGAGGCGTTTGACTTGCTGCAGTGCCTGGTTGGAAGACAGTCCAGATGGCTTGTCGAGCAACACGATGCCCGTCAGGTCACGCCCGGCCGGGCGGCGCCGACTCATGAATCCGGCTCTCCTGTATCGGAATCACGCCGCCGGGCCGCTTCGATCAGGGTATCGAGCCGCTCGGCTTCTTCCATCGTATGGTCATAGATGAAATGCAGGTTCGGAATCTGGCGAATCCGTATTTCCCGTCCGAGCCGGGCACGCAGAAAACCGGCAGCACGCTCCAGTCCCTGCTGTGAGGCCTCCCGGGCTCCCGGCGCCTGATCGCCGAACAGGGTATAGAACACGCGGGCATGGGCGAAATCGCCGGACACTTCGACATCGTTGATTGTCACGCCGCACACCCGTGGATCCTTGACCTCGTACTGGAGCAGTCGTGACAGTTCGCGACGAATCTGCTCTCCAACCCGAAGTGTGCGTGGATTGCCTGAACGCATTGGACCGGCAACTTACAGGGTTCGCTGCACTTCGGTGCGTTCGAAATTCTCGATCTGGTCACCCGGTTTCACATCGTTGTAGTTCTTCACTGCAATGCCGCACTCGATACCCGATTTGACTTCCTGAACGTCGTCCTTGAAACGCCGCAACGACTCCAGCTCTCCCTCGTAGATGACGACATTGTCTCGCAGCACACGGATGGGGTTACCGCGCTTGACGACACCCTCGACCACGAGACAACCGGCCACTGCACCAAAAGCGGAAGACTTGAACACATCCTTGACCTCGGCGATACCGACGATCTCTTCGCGCAACTCGGGCGCCAGCAGACCAGAAGCCGCTGCCTTGACGTCATCGACCACATTGTAGATGACGTCGTAATAACGCAGATCGACACCGTTTTCCTCGACCAGCCGGCGCGCCGCCGCATCGGCCCGGACATTGAAGCCGATCATGATGGCGCCCGACGCAACCGCCAGATTCACATCCGATTCATTGATGCCACCCACATTGGAGGCAACGACATTGATCTGTACCTCATCGGTGGAAAGTTTCTGCAATGCATCACGCAGCGCTTCCGCCGAACCCTGCACATCTGCCTTGATGAAAACGTTGACGACTGCCTTTTCGCCGCTCTGCATCTGGTTGAACAGGTTGTCGAGCCGCGCTGCCTGCTGTGAAGCCAGCTTGCTCTGGCGCAGTTTTTCCTTGCGCGTCTCGGCCGCTTCCCGCGCCTTGCGTTCGTTCTTGACCGCGATCACGTCATCGCCCGCGTTGGGCGTGCCGGAGAGACCGAGCACCTGGACGGGCATCGATGGCGTCGCCGCCTTCACCTGCTGGCCGTTTTCATTGAACATGGCGCGAACACGCCCATACTCCGTACCGGAAAGTATCGTGTCGCCGGTCTTGAGGGTGCCTTTCTGCACCAGCACCGTTGCCACCGGCCCCCGCCCCTTGTCGAGGCTCGATTCGATCACTACGCCGGTTGCCAACCCTTCGACGGGTGCGGCCAGTTCCAGCAACTCCGCCTGCAGCAACACCGCCTCGAGCAGATCATCGACACCCTGCCCCGTCAGCGCGGAGACATTGACGAAGATATTATCGCCACCCCATTCTTCGGGAATGACTTCATGTTGCGCCAGTTCGTTACGCACCCGCTCGGGATCGGCATCCTCCTTGTCGATCTTGTTGACCGCCACGACCAGAGGCACGCCGGCCGCCTTGGCATGCTGAATCGCCTCGATGGTTTGAGGCATCACGCCATCGTCCGCAGATACGACCAGAATGACGATATCCGTCATCTGTGCGCCACGCGCCCGCATGGCAGTGAATGCGGCGTGACCGGGTGTATCCAGAAAGGTGATCCCGCCGTTGTCGGTTTCGACATGGTAGGCGCCGATATGCTGGGTGATGCCCCCAGCCTCGCCAGAAGCCACCCGCGATTGGCGGATATAGTCCAGCAACGAGGTTTTGCCGTGATCGACATGCCCCATGATCGTCACCACCGGCGGCCGTGGCAGTTTCTCGCGATCATCCTCCGCCGTGGCGATCTCAGCCAGCTGCTCGTCGATTTCCTTCTCTTCCCTGATCTTGACCTTGTGGCCCAACTCCTCGACCACCAATGAGGCGGTATCCTGATCGAGGCTCTGGTTGATGGTTGCCATGACGCCCATACCCATCA